>CALRLV020000249.1:0-4690 GCA_943368895.1 Ferrovibrio terrae | reverse complement strand
TGGCGCAGGCCGCTTCAATCAAGGCGATCTGATCGGCAGGTAGTGATAAATTGGTGCGATCGCCACCACGCGCTTCTTCGGCGCTTGGCTCATTGGCCGCCGCTGGCTTGGGCGCGGGCAACACGTCACTTGCCACACCAAGGGTCATGTCTTCGGGGATGTATTCCCCCTCTTGCCGCGCGGTATAGCCAGCGACCACGATGATGGCATCGGCATCCGCCGCATTAGCCACAGCGGCAACAACATCGGTTTCATCGCCCGTAACAATCTCGGTCGCCTCACCCAGAGCGATCTGCAAACCCTGTAGCGCGGTGACAACATAAGGCGGGCGCACGCGGCTAGAGCCAAAGTCGCCGGTGTTTTCTTTGTTCGCCAAATGACCCAGCACGGCGAGCTTCTTCAGCTTTTTCCGGTCCAGCGGCAGCATCAAGTCATTCTTCAACAGAACGGCAGACTTCAGCGCCGCCTCCAACGCCAGCGCGATATGGGCAGGTTGAACCACCATATCGAGGCTATAGGCGGGCAGGGGATCTTCGGCGCAAGCGAAGCGGTATTGGGTCGACAAGATGCGGCGGCAGGCCTGATCAATCACTTGCGGCTCAACTTGGCCCGCTTCCACAGCGGCGAGCAAATGCTTGCCAAAGACCAAGGGCTCTGGGTTTTCAATGTCGAGCCCAGCGGGTGCCGCATAGACATTGCGGAGGCCCATCACCCAATCGGAATGCACAAAGCCCTCAAAGCCCCATTCGACGCGCAAAATGTCGGTCAACAGGGCTTTGCTCTGGCCACAGAAGCTGCCGTTCATCTGATTATAGGCGCTCATGACCGTCGCGCAGCCTGCATCCAAAATGGTCTTGAAATGCGGCAGATAAACTTCATGCAACGCGCGCTCGTCAATTTGCACATCGACTTTGAAGCGCGCATTCTCCATAGAGTTCAGCGCATAATGCTTGACGGTGGCGATCACATTATGGGTCTGAAGACCAACGGCCAAGGCGGCACCCATTTCGCCTAAATGGCAGGGGTCTTCGCCATAGGTTTCTTGCGCGCGACCCCAGGCTGGGTGGCGCAAGAGATTGACGCAGACAGCGCCAGACAAAGTGCAGTCTTGCGCGCGAATCTCAATCGACATGGCCTCGCCAATGCGCCGCTCTAGATCGACATCAAAGGTCGCGCCACGCGCCATGGTGCAAGGGAAGCAAGTCGAGTTGCCGCGCGCGACCCCGCGTGGACCATCTGTGAAATAAAGGGGCGGCACGTTGAGACGCGCAACTCCACTGCCGGCCGGATAGGGGTTTGCGCCCCAATGCCGGCCACTCTCGGCGAAGAGCTTAAAGAAGCCCTTGCCCGACATCATCTGGACCTTCTCTGCCAAGGTGGCTTCCGCCAAAATCTGATCCACCCGCTCTGCCACTTGATCCGGAGTTAGGCCTTTGGTGGGAGAGAGGTCGGTCATGAAATGCCTTTCGTGGATATCAGCGGAGTTTTGATTGCAGAATAGCGGAAAGATTTCCAGCCCATTGGTCAAGATCGGCTTTCGCTTGATCCAAAGTCCAGCCCTTTACCAAAAGGATGGCGAGGCGAATGTTACGCCCCGCTTGCTCTAAGGCAACTGCGGCTTGCTCCTCTTGGCACCCCGTCAATTCCACAATCATGGCTTTAGCCCGAGCCAAAAGCTTTCGATTGGAGATTTGCATCGCGACCATCCGCCCTTCGTACACAAAGCCGAGGCGGATCATGATGGCGGTGGAAAGGACGTTGAGCGCGATCTTCTGCGCCGTCCCGGCTTTCATGCGGGTAGAGCCTGCAATCACTTCCGCCCCGGTTGCGATCAAAATGCCAATCTCAGCAGCCTGGCACAGAGGCGCGGGCAGTTTGTTGGCGAGGCCGATCGTCAAAGCGCCAGCGGCACGCGCGGCCTCAATCACACCAATCGTATAGGGCGTTGAGCCACTGGCAGCTAAACCGATGACAACGTCTTGGGCGGTCAGCTGCAGGTTTTGCGCTTCTTCCATCCCCTTGGCATGGTCGTCCTCGGCCCCTTCTACCGCGTGCATCAAAGCCGTCTGCCCGCCTGCCATCAAGAAGACCATCCGCTCTTTCGGCCAGCCATAGGTGGGGCCAAGCTCTACCCCGTCTTGCACACCGATCCGACCGGAGGTGCCGGCCCCGGCATAAATCAAGCGACCTTTACGGCCCAGACGGGCTGCAGCTTGATCGGCTGCAAGGGCGAGGCTGGCTGAGACTTTTGCAACGGCTTCTGCTGCTTGGCTTTGATTGGCGATCATTTCTGCGACGGCGTCGCCGGTGGGCCAGTCCGCAATGTGGAGATAGGCTTGCAGCGCTGCTTCTGTCATGACTTCAATCACGTCCCTTGGCTTAAAATAAGGCTTGCCCGCGACCCAAAAGACCACAAAGAGCAAATCGGCGCGCAAAGATGAGCGCATCCCTGAAACAGGTTACTGACTTAAAGAAG
Source organism: Ferrovibrio terrae (assembly GCA_943368895.1). GTDB lineage: Bacteria > Pseudomonadota > Alphaproteobacteria > Caulobacterales > Aquidulcibacteraceae > Aquidulcibacter. The sequence continues at coordinate 2,214 of CALRLV020000249.1, read as the reverse complement.
TTGAACAAATTAGCCAATCACAGAATCGCGCGTGATCAAAAAGTTTTGGGCCTTGTTGACATTGACAGGCGTCCCCAAGTGAGGGCGAGATAGATGCTCGCCATGGCTTGAAACCAAAGGATTAAATGCGCGATGACCCATTATGCCAAAACAGTGATTGACCTGATTGGGGGAACGCCACTGGTCCGCCTGAATGCCGCTAGCGAGGCGACAGGCTGTGAAATTTTGGGCAAAGCAGAGTTCTTAAACCCCGGCCAATCGGTGAAAGACCGCGCCGCACTGGGGATTATTCGCGACGCAGAGGCGCGCGGTGTTTTAAAGCCCGGTGGGCTGATCGTAGAGGGCACCGCCGGCAACACCGGGATCGGCTTGTCCATGGTCGCCAATGCCTTAGGCTATCGCTGTATTATCGTGATGCCACGAACCCAATCGCAAGAGAAAAAGGATGCAGTGAGGCTGTTTGGCGCAGAATTGGTCGAAGTAGACGCCGTCGCCTTCGCCCATCCCGACCATTACACCAAAGTCTCCAAGCGCTTAGCAGACGAGCATGGCGGCGTTTGGGCCAATCAGTTTGATAATTTGGCCAATCGTCGCGCCCATGAAGAAACCACCGGCCCTGAAATCTGGGACCAGACCGAAGGTAAGATTGATGGCTTTATTTGTTCGGTGGGCTCTGGCGGAACCTTGGGCGGGATTAGCCGAGCGCTGAAGGCGCGCAATCCAAACATCGCCATTGGCATCGCCGACCCCGGCGGCGCGGCGCTTTATCACTGGTATAAGGACGGCGAGCTGAAGGCGACAGGCACCTCCATCACCGAAGGGATCGGCCAAGGCCGCGTGACGGCCAATCTGGAAGACGTCATCGTGGATTACGCTTATCGCGTGGAAGACGAGGAATGGCTGCCGGTCTTGTTTGATCTGGTAAAGAATGAGGGCTTAGCCATTGGCGGGTCTGCGGCTCTCAATGTCGTGGGTGCGATGCGCTTGGCCAAGGAATTGGGCCCCGGCAAAACCATCGTCACCATATTGTGCGATTATGCCAGCCGCTATCAGAGCAAATTGTTCAACCGAGACTTCCTGAATTCCAAAGGCCTTCCTGTGGCAGATTGGCTGTGAGCTTAAGGTTTAATTCCCATTTTGCCGACCTGCCGACCACGATTTTCGAAGTGATGTCGGGCCTAGCTCGCACGCATGAGGCCATTAATCTCGGCCAAGGGTTTCCCGACAGCCAAGGCCCAGAGGCGTTGCGGCGCTTGGCCTGCGATGGGCTGATGACTGGCAGCAATCAATATCCGCCCATGTTGGGTATTCCGGCCCTTCGGGCAGCGGTGGCAGAACATTATGCCACCCATCAAGGCCTTGCACTGAGCCCAGAGCATGTGGTGGTTACTTCTGGCGCGACCGAAGCGCTGGCGGCAAGCTTTCTGGCGCTTTTGTCGCCGGGCGATGAAGTCATCGTGCTCGACCCCGCCTATGACGCCTATCGGCCCTTGATCGCGCGCGCGGGTGGCGTGCCTCGCACCATCGCACTTAAGCCACCGCATTGGCTTTTGGACTTGGGTGAGATTGAAGCAGCCATCACATCAAAGACCCGTGCGATTGTCCTCAATAACCCCATGAACCCCTCAGGCCGAAGCTTTAACCACGCTGAATTATCTGGCCTCGCTAAGCTTTGCCAAGATCATGATTTGATTGCCATTTGCGATGAAGTTTGGGAGCATGTGCGCCTTACGGACCAGCCCCATGTGTCGCTGTTCGGCCTGCCGGGTATGGCTGAGCGCACGGTGAAAATTGGCTCCGCTGGCAAGATGTTTGGCGTGACAGGCTGGAAAGTCGGCTTTGTGTGCGCTGAGCCCGCTATCGCCAAAGTGATCGGCAAGGCCCATCAATTCCTAACCTTTACCACGCCACCCCATTTACAAGCAGCGGTTGCCCAAGGTCTCGGCTGGGATAAAGCTTGGTTTGATGAACAGGCCGCAGGCTTTCAGGCAGCCTATCACTTGTTGCGCAGCGGGCTGATTGAGCAAGGCTTTCACGTACTCGACAGTCAGGCGACTTATTTTATGTGCCTTGACCTGCAACAATCGGGCATCGACCGGCCGGCGCTAGATTTTTGCTTTGAGGCCGTCAAGACTTATGGCGTGGCGGCAATTCCTTTGCAGAGCCTTTATGAAAAGCCAGATGAAGCGCCACCCATCATCCGCTTGTGCTTTG
>CALRLV020000248.1:0-4704 GCA_943368895.1 Ferrovibrio terrae | reverse complement strand
GGTGGGCAAGGCGGGCGATATGAGTGGCGCAGAGCTGATGCAGGCCGTCGAAGAGGGCCGGATTTGGCTCAATCTGCGCGCTGCAAATTCGCATTTGCCCGAATATGCCGCTCTGTGCGACGAGATTTTCCGCGATAAGGAAGATCATGTCTCGGGCCTGAAAACCATGAAGCGCGACCTTGGCGTTCTGATTTCTTCGCCCAATGCGCAGGTCTTTTATCATCTGGACTCCCCGCTTGTTTCGCTCTGGCAAATTCGCGGAACCAAACATGTGCGCGTTTATCCACCCACGGCACCCTATGCCCGCCCAGAACAGATTGAGGCCGTCGTCTTGCGCGAAACCGACGAGCAAATCCCGTTTGATCTCGCTTGGGACCAAGACGCACAAGATGTGACCTTAGAACCCGGCATGATGGTGACATGGGCGCAAAATGCACCCCATCGCATTGTCAATGGACCCATGGTCAATGTCTCATTATCGGTCGAGTTTATGACGCCGGCGGCGCTTTTGCGGGCGAATGTCATTTATGCCAATGGCGTTCTGCGTCGTAGATTACAGATGCAGCCCAAGATTCAAGCGGGCCTTGATCCAAGGGCATTGGGCAAACTGGCTCTCGCGCGCGCCTTCAAGGCCATTCAAATCCAAAAGGCGCATGAGCATAAATTGATACCTAGTTTTGACTTGCGAGAAGCCGTCCCTGGTGTACGCGAAAAAGTCGACGCCTAGCGGCACCTATCTGGCGGTTAGGAAGCGGTAGGCACCCTCGAACTCACGGGCCCAAAAGCCTTCTGAGTGCGTGCCGTCAGCAACAATGCGCGAGCGCACGTCCCGGTCTGGTCGATAGCCCACCGCGATAAGGGCTTCGACCATGGCGGGCTGATCCTTGGCGAAAATGCCTTTAGGTTCATCCCCAACCCGCTCATCGCGGCCACTGACCAGAAAGACGCGAGCACCGCGCCGATAGGGCTTTTGAGTGCGCGCCAACTGATCCAAGCGCGGTTCCAGCCACAAAGGGGTGGAGAAGGCCCCAACGCGGCCAAACACATCCGGCCGCATAATCCCAGCATAAAGCGCGAGCGTCGCCCCAGAGCTTGCGCCCATGATAAGGGTATGGGCGGGATCCTTCTTGGTGCGAAAGCGCCGATCAACCAGGGGCTTTAAGGTGTCGATCAGAAAACTGAGATAAGCATTGGCCTGCCCGGGCTGGCCAGACCAAGGCAGGCGAGGATGATATTCCGCCGTGCGGTTCTCGCCGCCATTGTCGATTCCAACAACAATCGCACCAGTATCGCCGGTGGCCGCCAGCCGATTGAGGGTCTCATCGACCTGCCACTCCCCCGCATAGGAGGTCGCGCGGTCAAACAGGTTCTGCCCGTCTTGCATATAAATAACCGGATAACGGCGGCTAGAGCTCTGATAATCGGGCGGTAAATAGAGCCAAATGCGCCGTGTACGCTCTAAACTGGGCATGGCCATGGCTTCATCCAGGATCGTCACATTGGCACGCCGCGTGTTTTTTTCTGCTTGCCCAAGTGCAATCGATGGCATGGCGAGAAATAAAGTAAAACCACCTCCGATCACCTGCCGTCGACAGAGCTTATCAACGTAAGTTGATCCACGCGTCCTGTGATTCATTTGGTAGATCGCCATTCCTGTGTTAGTTACTCGCCTGATCGACGAAACTGGTACTGCCGTCGCATGGTCCTTTTTGCCCGCTTTTGCAAGAAAGATCCTGCCTGCTTCCATTCTTCTAAGACGCCGAATGCTGTGCCGGATAACGCACGGTGACTATGGCTGTAAGCATGCGAAGCGGCCAAACTATGAGAAAGGGTCCCACAATGGCGACCGGAGTTGTTAAGTGGTTCAACGCAACCAAGGGCTATGGCTTTATTCAACCTGATGCAGGTGGCGGCGACGTGTTCGTTCACATCAGCGCCGTTGAACAGTCTGGCTTGAACGGCCTGAACGATGGCCAAAAAGTCAGTTTTGAACTGAAGACCGAGCGCGGCAAGACCGCAGCGACGGAATTGCAATTGATCTAATTGATTTGCAAACAGTTGCTTAATAGGGCAGAGGCGGACGCTTCTGCCCTTTTTTGTTGGCAGAGGCTTAGTCCTCGCCCACGCGGCCGCGTAGTTTCTTGACGGTTGAGCGTATGGCCTTGCCCTCAAGCCGCTTCTCGCGCGCGGCACGGGTTGGCCGGGTCTTTTTGCGCGGTGGTGGCGGTGGCACACTGGCACGGTCGATCAAGCCTTGCAGACGTTCGCGCGCATCTTGGCGGTTGCGATCTTGGGTGCGAAAAGTCTGGGCCAACAGCACGATGACCCCGTCCTTGGTGGCCCGCGACCCCGCCAACTTAATCAGGCGGTCGCGCACATCTTCAGGAAACGAAAGGCTGGCCTGCGCGTCAAAGCGCAGTTCTACTGCCGTCGACACCTTATTGACGTTCTGACCGCCCGGGCCTGAAGCGCGCACAAAGCTCTCGCTGATTTCATCCTCGTCAAAGGGGTAAAGTGTCGGCGGGGTCATGGGCAGGCCCTAGACCCAAGCATAATTGAAGCTGATCGATACCCGCTTGGACTTTGCCCGATTGAGCACCACTTCATGGCGCAACCAGCTTTCCCACAAAATCACTTCGCCTTCGTCCGGGCGCAAGAATACAAAGGGCTGCAAATCTTGCGCGGCCTCAGCCAAGCGCGTCGGCGCGGCCATCATCATCGCCAGACGTGGGTCCTCCAGCTTAAGAGCTGAGGCACCATCCGGCAGCGTGACGTAAAAGGTGCCCGAGATGACGCTGTGCGGGTGGATATGGCCGGTATGCACGCCGCCCGGCGGCAGCACATTGACCCATAGGCTGTCGAGCTTCAGCTTGCCGCCAGCCAGATCAAAACCAACCTCTTGCGCGAAAGCTGTAGCATGCTTGTCCAGCAGGCGCTTCAAGTCGCCAAAGGCGCTGATCCGGGTCGGCAAGTCATTCAGCGACGCATAGGACGTATAACCCTTATAGCCATTCTCGCGACACCAACGTCGACCCGCCGCATCCTCTTGCTCCAGCATGTCGCAGGCTTCGGCCAAATCTTGGCGCAAGTCCTCGGGCGCGCGGCCACCAAGGGGGGCGCGATAAAGCCGCGTGGCGAAAAGAGAGAGTGTCTGAGCCATGGCCGCTCTTAGCCCGAACAGGCTAGGAAGGGAAGTTTGAGGAAATCGACCTACTTCAAACTTGCGCAGAAACGCTTAATCCGGCGGCAGGCTTCTTCCAAAGTCTCGGTCGAAGTGGCGTAAGAAATACGGAAAGCGGGGCTGCCGCCAAAGGCTGCGCCATGCACAACGGCCACACCTTCAGACTCTAGAAGTTCGCGCGCGAAATCCTCATCATTGGCAATCACTACGCCGGATGGCGTGCTCTTACCGATCAAGGCGGCGCAGGAAGGGTACACGTAAAACGCACCTTCCGGCTTTGGGCAAGACAGGCCGGCGGCTTGATTGAGCATGGAGACAACCAGATCGCGACGATCTTGGAAGACCTTATTGCGGGTGGGCAAAAAGTCTTGCGGACCGTTAAGGGCTTCTACAGCGGCATATTGGCTGATCGAAGTTGGGTTTGAAGTCGATTGGCTCATGATGCCCGCCATGCCCTTGATCAACCAAACCGGGCCAGCCGCATAGCCAATGCGCCAGCCCGTCATGGCATAGGCTTTGGAGACCCCGTTCATCGTCAGGGTACGGTCATAAAGCGCAGGCTCTACTGCGGCGATGGTGGCAAACTCAAACCCGTCATAGAGCAAATGCTCATACATATCGTCGGTCAGGATCATCACATGCGGGTGGCGCAACAAGACGTCTGCCAAAGCGCGAAGATGGGCGGCACTATAGGCTGCCCCGGTTGGGTTGGAGGGTGAGTTCAGGATCAGCCATTTTGTGGCTGGCGTGATTGCGGCTTCCAGCTTTTCGGCCGACAGGCGAAAGCCTTCGTCGGCGGTGGCTTCCACGATTACAGGCGTCGCACCCGTCAGGTGGACAATGTCAGGATAGCTCACCCAATAGGGGGCCGGCACGATCACTTCATCGCCGGGGTTCAGCGTGGCCATGAAGGCATTATAGATGATCGGTTTGCCACCCGGCGCGACACTGACTTGCTCTGGCGTGTAGGTCAGATTGTTTTCGCGCTTGAACTTGGCGCAGATGGCAGCCTTCAACTCCGGAATACCGTCGACATTGGTGTATTTTGTCTTGCCGCCGCGGATTGCAGCAATCGCCGCTTCTTTGATATTGTCGGGCGTATCAAAGTCAGGTTCGCCAGCGCCTAGGCCAATCGTATCGCGCCCAGCCGCTTTCAACTCGCGCTCCTTCTGTGTCACTGCCATGGTGGGCGATGGCTTGATGCGGGAAAGGGCGGCAGACTTAAACGGGGTCATTGGGAAACATCCTGTGGATGGGCAGAAAGGCTGGCCTCTTTTACGGCGCTCGCCCGCGCGTGCAAGGGCAAGCAGTGCGTCTTTTCAGCATGAGCGCTCTGCAGCGCGGGTCAGCCTGTCGGCAATGGCTTCGCCGAGGCCAGTCTGAGGGATAGGGGCGATGACAATGGCAGTTGGGTTCAGGGCATCTGCTGCCCGCAGCATGGCAAACAATTGGGCTGCAGCTTCGGTCAGATCGCCAGTAGGCGAAAGGTTGAAGTCTGCTGCTTCAAAACCCGGACCAAACCC
>CALRLV020000247.1:0-4751 GCA_943368895.1 Ferrovibrio terrae | reverse complement strand
GATCCGCGCGCACTTCATTCCGCTGATGATGCTGGCTGCACCGGCTGCTTTGATTACGCTGCAACCAGATTTGGGCACGGCCATCATGGTGGCGGGGGTTGGTGCCACGATGGTGATCCTCGCGGGCCTATCGTGGTGGTATGTGATTGCTGCAGGCACATCTGTGGCGACCTTTGCTTTGGTAGCTTTTTTCTTTTTCATGGCAGAATTTCAAAAGAACCGGATTCTCACTTTCTTGGATCCCTCGCGTGATCCTTTGGGCACGGGCTATCACATAACGCAGTCAAAGATTGCCATCGGCTCTGGCGGCTTGTTTGGCGTGGGTTATATGCAGGGCACACAAAGCCAGCTCGACTTCTTGCCAGAGCGTCATACCGACTTTGTTTTCGCTATGCTGCTCGAAGAATTTGGCATGATTGGCGGCTTATTTGTGCTGGCGCTCTATCTCGCTGCCATGGCGTTTGGGATTTATATCTCGATTGGCTGCCGCCACACATTTGGCAAGTTTCTGGCCGCAGGCGTGACCATGCTGCTCTTCATCTATGTCGGCATTAATGCGGGCATGATCATGGGATTGATGCCCGTGGTGGGCGAACCACTGCCGTTTTTAAGCTATGGTGGCAGTGTGATGCTGTCGCTCATGTTTGGTTTAGGCTTGGTCCAGAACGCCAAAGTCTTCCGCGACAAGACGTTGGGTTCTGGCTTTAAGTCCTCCAAGCGAGTGCGGTAGGCTCTAACCAAATCTATTTCGCGCTTTCAACCTTGATATAGGCGATTACATCGCGGCGGTCTTTTTCCTGTTTGAGGCCGACAAAGGTCATCCGGTTGCCCGGCAGGAAGCCTTTTGGATCGGCCAGCCATTGATCGAGCTTGCCTGCATCCCACACAAAGCCCGCGCCCTTTAAAGCTGGGGAATAATTAAAGCCAGCTGCCGCACCTGCCGTGCGACCAAATACACCATGCAGGGCAGGGCCGACGCGATTGTCGCCACCCTTTTCAATGACATGGCAAGAACGACACTTGGCAAATTGCCGTCGGCCATTGGCGAGATCGCCTTCATTATAGGGGGCAGGCAGGCTGGCCAAAATCTTAGCGTCTTCCGGTGATGGGCCAGCGGCCGGAGCAGGGGTGGTTGGGGCTACCGCCGGGGCCGTCGAGGGGGGAACTTCTTTACTGGCAGTAGGTTCTGGTGCCGCCTTGGTGTCGCCCGACTGCGGTGCCTGCCCACAGGCAACAAGCGCGATCAGCGGGATCAAAGCAAGAGTGGTACGGATCATCATGGTCTCTACTCCACAGATTGAATGGGGTGGGCCACCCGCGTTTCGACGGCCCTCGGCGAGGAATTAGATTGTTGGCCCCAGTCCGAACAGGGTCTTGGCTCGGATCTGTCAGCGAAAGGCGATCACTTCCCAGTGAGGTCTATCGCGAAGGCTTGGCCTTAAAGCCTCACGCAGCCTGTTCAGGCTTGTCAGATCACAGTGTTTAGGGAAAATGGTGCCGGTTGCAGGAATCGAACCCGCGACCGTCCGATTACAAATCGGGCGCTCTACCTGCTGAGCTAAACCGGCATCGGGGGTGTCTCTAAACGTTTTGGGCGACGTTTTGCAAGGGAGAAGCGCAATGAATAGGCAGGCAAAACACAGCATAACCCGCCGGACCGCTTTCAGCCAGCTCGCAGGGCCAGCAGCCTTGGTGGCAGCACCTGGGATTGCCATGGCCGCAGCACCAGCCCTCCAGACCGCAAAGAGAAAGACCTTTGTTCTGGTGCATGGGACTTGGCATGGTGGTTGGGTTTGGCGGCAAGTGGCTGAAAGACTGCAAGCCCAAGGCCACCGCGTATTGACGCCAACCGCAACTGGCTGTGGCGAGCGTGCGCATCTGATCGGTCCCGACACCAATCTCTCGACCCATGTGCAGGACATATGCGCCGTGATCGAAGCCGAAGACGCCGAAGAGGTGATCTTGATCGGCCACTCGTTTGGCGGGTTGACCATTACCGGCGTGGCGGATCGATTGGGCGAGCGGATTGCCCATATCGCCTTTTATGACGCCTTCATCCCAACGCGCACCCGCCCGGCTTGGGTGATGCCCGCGGCAGACGGGTCTTGGCCCAAATGGTGGACGGATCGACAAGCCCATTTCATCGACGGCTATAAGATGAGTTTCTTCGACCATTATCCCATCAAAATGCTGGTGCCTGAGGAAGATGTAGCCAATATCGCCCTGTTAAAACGGAAATTGACGTGGCACCCAGCTGGGCAATGGACTGAGCCGGTGAGCTTTGCCAAAGGTGGCTGGGAAGATCGGCCGCGCACCTATATTCACACCACCTTGCAGACCTTTGCGCCGTCATCCCAGGCCATGTGGGGGCCGGGCAGGGAGGCAGGGTGGCGCTGGATCGATGTGCCGACAGCGCGCGATGGCATGTTGACCCACCCCAATGTGGTGGCAGCTTGTTTTGCTAGCTTGGGCTGATCTTTAAAGACATTTCGCAGGACTTTACCGCCTTCGCGCATTGCGCCAAAGCCCACTCCAGCCTAGTAAAATCAGATTCGATTGCCCGAGCAGGCTAGCGCTTCGGGCAGCTCAAAGAGTCGTTTCAAGAGGGCACACATGGCCGACAGTGCAGTGTCAGCAGTCAACCAAGCCGGTTCAAGCGTTCAACAGACCTTGGTCTCAAACGCTTTTCTGCTCGACTTTCTTCCCATCGTGATCTTTCTGGTGATTGCTGCCGGCCTTGGTTGCGCCTTCATGCTGGCGTCTTGGGTATTGGCACCATCGAGCCCAGACCCCGAGAAAGTGTCGACCTATGAGTGCGGCTTTAATGCGTTTGACGATGCGCGCATGAAGTTTGATGTGAAATTCTATCTGGTATCGATCCTCTTCATTCTGTTCGACTTGGAAATTGCTTTCCTTTTCCCGTGGGTGTTGGCGCTCGATGACATTGGACCCTTCGGCTATTGGTCGATGATGAGCTTCCTTGGCATCTTGCTGGTCGGCTTTATCTATGAGTGGAAGAAAGGTGCTTTGGAATGGAACTAAAGCTTCCCCCACGCGCGGGCTCGGTTCCCGCCACACTCGACACGATTGGCCCTGTCATTCCCAATGACCCTTATTTCTCGGGTCTGTCAGACGAATTGGCCGATAAGGGCTTTGTGGTTGCCGCTGCGGACGATTTGATTACGTGGGCGCGTACTGGTTCGCTGATGTGGATGACTTTTGGTCTTGCTTGCTGCGCGGTGGAGATGATGCAAGCCGCCATGCCACGCTACGATATGGAGCGCTTTGGCTTTGCGCCGCGCGCCAGCCCGCGTCAGTCGGACGTGATGATTGTGGCTGGCACTTTGACCAATAAAATGGCCCCGGCTTTGCGCAAGGTCTATGACCAAATGCCAAACCCGCGTTACGTTATCTCCATGGGCTCCTGCGCCAATGGCGGTGGTTATTACCACTATAGCTACGCAGTGGTGCGCGGCTGTGACCGTATCGTGCCTGTCGACATCTATGTACCGGGCTGCCCGCCAACTGCGGAAGCCTTGATGTATGGCATTTTGCAATTGCAAAAGAAAATCCGTCGTGAAGGAACGATCGAACGATGAGCGCTTTAGCTGATCTGCAAGAGCGCCTGGCATCGGCTCTGAGTGCTTCTATCCTGTCTGCGACCCAGGCGACTGGTGAATTGACCCTTGTCGTTCGTCGCGATGATAGCCTCACCGTGCTCCAGCATTTGCGCGATATTGAAAGCTTCTCGACCTTTATCGATGTGTGCGGTGCTGACTATCCAGAGCGGGTAGAGCGGTTTGAGGTGGTTTATCACCTCCTGTCCATGAGCAAGAATATGCGCATCCGCGTAAAGGTTTTGACCGACGAAGATACGCCTGTGGCTTCGGCTTGCGCACTTTGGCCAGCGGCAGATTGGTTTGAGCGGGAAGCCTTTGATATGTATGGCATCCTCTTCTCAGGCCATCCAGATTTGCGCCGCATCCTGACTGATTATGGCTTCCATGGTCATCCGTTGCGCAAAGACTTCCCGCTGACCGGCTATACCGAAGTGCGCTATGACGAAGCCCAAAAGCGGGTGATTTATGAGCCCGTTAAGCTCGTGCAAGAATATCGCAATTTTGATTTCTTGAGCCCTTGGGAAGGCATGCTGCCCGGGGATGAGAAGGCCGCCGAATAGGGGCTTTGATTTTTTAGCAAAGAGGCGAATAACCCCTTTACCGGTGTCGCATTTGCATTGCCGAACTAGACGCCTCTTGGTGAAAACCCTGTTTTACCAATGCGCCCCAAAGTGAAAAACTTTTGCTACCCCTGTCCAATGCGCGCCCAAGGATGAGTTGACCTCAAGTTGCATCCTTGCGACACTCAATACGCATTCAGGAAGTGAGAGCATCAGATGCCAGATATATTTGTGTCTTATTGGGCCGCGTTGGGCGCGGTTTGGTTTGTTGGCTATATGCTGATTGCCTTTGTCCTTTATCGTGGCAAAATCGCGACCCTAGGGAAGCGAACCTTCTACCTTTATAGTGCTGTCTATGCTGGCGTCGAAGTGCTCGGTTTCATGATTTTATTATTGGGTATACAGTTTGCCTTAAAAGCTAACCCGTTTTCTTGGGCTCATGAGCCAGGCCTTTTCGCGGTGATTGTGGCCGGCGTTCTTTCTGTCGCAATTCTCATGCTTGTGAAAAAAGTTCCCTTTATCCGTGAAGTTTTGGAGGCGTTGAAAGCACCACTGATTGACCCAATTCCAA
>CALRLV020000246.1:0-4784 GCA_943368895.1 Ferrovibrio terrae | reverse complement strand
TTGTTTGAAGGCACGGCGCGCGCCTGCGCCGCAAAGTCATTCACCAAGGTCACATTCTGGAAGCCAAAGCGGGCTTTCGTGGCCGAAGCCGATACCACCCAAGACGAATTGGTGAAGCGAACCTCGTCGGCACCCGTTGGTCCGGCCAGCGCAAAAACGGCTGAAGATGGCAGCGCGCGGCCGTCCTTCTGCCAAGCCTCAATCGCATCTTCCAAGCTCGGGAAAGAAAGGACGGGCATGCGCTCAACATACGAGAGCTCAACTTGGCTGTTGGAATCAATATGGGCAATGGCAAGGCGGACATTGGTGCCGCCGACATCGCCTACAAGAATGGCTTGTGAACTCATGCGTCTGCCTCGGCTGCTTGAGGGGCTTGGTCTTGCGTTGGATCCACAATGGCCTCGTCGGGGTCCATATCGCCAAAGGGCATAGCACCCTGCTCAGCATGGCTAACCAGTGCGCGGAACATGGAAAACATTTCACGGCCAAAGCCGCGGGTGACGCCGTCAACAACACTGGTATCAACCTTGCGGGATTGCCAAATCTCATCCGGCACCAAGGCGTTCAAGGTTCCGGCTTCCGCATCGACACGCACGACATCCCCGTCGCGGATTTTCCCGATCAAGCCGCCCGACTTCGATTCTGGACTGACATGGATGGCGGCCAAGACTTTGCCAGACGCGCCCGACATGCGGCCATCGGTTACCAAGGCAACCCGAAAGCCACGGTCTTGCAAAACGCCCAAGGGCGGGGTCAGCTTATGCAGTTCGGGCATGCCGGTTGCGGCAGGGCCTTGACCACGCACAACGACCACAACATCGCGGTCTAACTCGCCGGCCTTAAAAGCCACATGCAGACTGGCTTGATCCTTAAACACCCTCGCCGGGGCCTCCACGATCCGTTGCTCCAGCTTCACGGCGGATACCTTCACACAGGCCCGGCCTAAATTGCCCTGCAAGACCCGAAGCCCGCCATCTTTTGAGAATGGCTCTGAAACCGGTGCCAAGACAGATGTATCGCCACTGGTGGCGGGGGCCTCCCGCCATTCAAGGCCAGAATCGGTCAAGAATGGCTCTTGGGTATAGGCTTCCAGGCCTTGGCCGGCGACTGTCAAAACATCGCCATGCAAAAGGCCTGCGTCCAACAATTCGCGGATCAAAAAGCCAATGCCGCCAGCCGCATGGAAATGGTTCACGTCGGCTATGCCATTTGGATAGACACGGCACAGAAGTGGCGTCACCGAGGAGAGGTCGTTGAAATCATCCCAATCCACGATCAGGCCTGCAGCTTGGGCAATGGCAGGGATATGGATCATTTGGTTGGTTGATCCGCCAGTCGCACATAGGCCAACAATGGCATTCACAATGCTGCGCGCATCAACCACGTGGCCGATAGGGATGTAGCTATCGCCCAATTGCGTGATCTGGCTCGCCCGCTTGGCGCAGGATTCGACGAGCGCGGTCCGCAAAGGCGTATTAGGATTAATGAAGGCAGTGCCCGGCACATGCAGGCCCATAATCTCCATCAGCATTTGGTTCGAGTTGGCGGTGCCATAAAAAGTGCATGTGCCGGCGCTGTGATAGCTTTGCGATTCTGCTTCCAACAACGCCTCACGCCCAACTTTGCCCTCGGCAAACAATTGCCGGATGCGGGCCTTTTCAGGATTAGGCAGACCAGATGGCATGGGCCCAGCTGGGCAGAATATTGATGGCAACCAGCCATGGCGGAGGGCACCAATCAAAAGCCCCGGCACAATCTTGTCACACACACCCAGATAAATGGCCGCATCAAACGTATCGTGTGACAGCGCAATCGCCGCACTCATCGCGATGGTGTCGCGCGAAAAAAGCGATAGCTCCATCCCCTCAAAGCCTTGGGTGATGCCATCACACATGGCGGGCACCCCACCCGCAACTTGCGCGGTTGCTCCGGCTTTGCGCGCCGCGGCCTTGATGATGTCGGGATAGGCTGCCAACGGCTGGTGGGCCGACAGCATGTCATTATAGGCCGTCACGATGCCGATATTGGCCCAACGGCTGTTCTTTAGCATTTCCTTGTCCTGCAAGGGACAAGCGGCAAAGCCGTGCGCCTGATTGGCGGCAGCAAGGCGCGCGCGCGCAGGATCGGGTGATCGCCGCTTGTCAATCATGTCCAGATAGCGCTGACGACGCGCCTTGGAACGCGCTTCAATGCGGGCAGTCACGGCTTCTATCGTGGGGTGAAGAGACTTATGCATAGTCATCACTCTCAATCATTCGGCCCAAAGTGCGACGCACCGGGCTCCAGTTGCTTCAATAACCGCTTTTATCGGCGCGCTTGTGACAGGGGCCTCAAGTGCTTGTTGAAGGATTTGTTTTTTGTCAGCGCCAAACAGCAGGATCAGAATTTGCTGCGCCTCACTCACGACGGGCAAAGTCACTGTCATGCGCTCGAGATAGGGCGCGGCAACCGGGGCGAGGCTGGCATCGACGCCCAACACCGTTGCAGGGCTTTGTGGATCAAGACATGCAGCCAAATCAGGCGAGGCCGGAAACCATGACGCCGTGTGGGCATCTGGCCCCATGCCAAGAACAACCGCATCAAACGGGCGCAGCGTGCGATAAACTTCGTCCAACTCCGCTTCCGCTTGCTTCGGGCTGGCGGTGGGCAGCTTCATGCCAAAAATTGTGACCCCAATTGCTGACGCAAAGGCGCGTTCAATCATTGCCTGATTAGAGCCCGCTTGATCTACATCAACCCAGCGATCATCGACCAACGCAATATCGACCTTGGACCAATCGAGCTCTTTTGCCGCAAAAGCGCGATAGGCGGGTTCAGGGCTAGAGCCACCCGACAAGGCAATGCGCGCACGACGCCCCTGCGCATGGGCAGCTCGGACACCAGCCTCTAACGCCGCAGCAAGCGCCTCTTCGGCCGCGGCTCGACTTGAGAAGCTTAACATTGGAAATGTTGTCAGCATTGCAGTCATATAAGGTCACGCCACTTTCGACCGTCGCGGTCCATCAATAAAGCGGCCTGCAACGGGCCGTCACTGCCTGCCGCATAAGGATCAGGCTGTGTGCCTGCACTCTCCCACGCAGCAATCACTTGATCGACCCACGCCCAAGCAGATTCCACTTCATCCTTGCGCATGAAGAGCGACAGATTTCCGCGCACCACATCCATCAAGAGACGCTCATAGGCATCGGGATAGCGCAGGGTAAATGCAGTCTCATAGGACAAGTCGAGCGGTACGGATTTAACGCGCAAGCCCCCCGGACCCGGCTCTTTAATCTGCAACCACATCTCCATGCCTTCATCGGGCTGTAGGCGCATGACAAGCTGATTAGGTTCGCCTCCATTGCCAAACAGACTGTGTGGCGGGGGCCGGAAGGTCACGACAATTTCAGACCGACGGGACGGCAAGCGCTTGCCGGTACGAAGATAAAACGGCACGCCGGACCAGCGCCAATTGGCAATCTCTGCCTTGAGGGCGACATAGGTCTCAGTCGAACTCGTCCGGTCTGGGCCCAAGTCTTCGAGATAGCCTTTGACCGGTTCATTCTCGACAAGGCCGGCGCGATACTGGCCGCGCACACTGTGGCTGGCGACGTCGGCTGGGCCAATAGGGACAAGGGCTTGCAGCACTTTGATCTTCTCGGTGCGAATCGCATCGGCATCGACCGAATTGGGCGGCTCCATCGCGACCAAGCACAAAAGCTGGAGCAAGTGGTTTTGCACCATATCGCGCATGGCGCCAGACTTGTCATAATAATCGCCTCGACTGCCGACGCCGATGGTTTCAGCCACGGTGATTTGCACGTGATCAATGGCAGCACGCGACCAAACCGGCTCAAACAACGCATTGGCAAAGCGCAGCACTAAAAGGTTCTGCACCGTCTCTTTACCGAGGTAATGGTCAATCCGATAAACGCGATCTTCGGAGAAGACTTCTGCCACCGCATCATTGATCGCCTTGGCCGACATCAGGTCACGACCCAATGGCTTTTCAAGCACGACGCGCGAGGCGGGCGACACAAGGCCAGCATCGCGTAATTGAGCACAAATGCCGCCGAAAACCGACGGTGGCGTAGAGAGATAAAAGACGCGAACCTTATCTTCGCCGCCTGCTAACGATTGCACGAGATGATCCCACGGGCCATCCGCTTTGGTGGCGTCCAGCGCGACATAATCGATCAAAGCCAAGAAGGCTTGGAACTCGGCAGAGGATGGATCGCCCTTGGCTAAATTCGCAAAGCCTTCGCTCACCGTTTTGCGAAAGGCGTCTTTGGTCATCACTTGGCGGGCAACGCCAACGATGCGGCTGTCGGATGGAATCTGTCCATCCTTGAAGCGGTGGAACAAGGACGGAAACAGCTTCCGTAAAGCCAAATCCCCGGACGCACCGAAAACTACCAAATCAAAACTGGGGACGGGGACGAATTCAGCCATCAGTGCGCTCCATGGGAACATCAGGGTTAAAGGGATTTGTCGCGGAATACAGCGCCAAATCAGTGTTTTTATCTCAATGACGTGCAGCAGCCTCAGAGGTTTGGATCCGCACAATGCCCGTGCTTAAGGGCGGCATGTCCATTTCGAGCCCTGCAGCAGTGTCGCGAACCTTGATATCGCCAATCATCAGTCGTGCTTCCTTCATATCCTCGTTGGACAACGCGCTTTTAGACAAGCGTATGGTTTGATGCAGATCAGAAACATTCATGACGAACACAAATTTTTCTGCGCCCAGCGACTTGAGATCAACATAGACATGGCGATCCGAATACAGATGTGTGCGCGACCCAGCA
>CALRLV020000245.1:0-4798 GCA_943368895.1 Ferrovibrio terrae | reverse complement strand
TCATTATTCGGGTTAGAATTTTCCAAATAAACTGCCGTGCCCGTTCGATCACATTCCGCCAATACCGGGCCAAATAGCGCCTTACCAAGGCCTTTGCCGCGATTGGCAAGCCGCGTGCCCAAGGTAAACAGGTAAAGATGTGGCTCCTTCGGGTGATGGGCCTGCATACGGTCTCCGGCATCCAAAGCGCGGCCAATTGCACCGGGCGATCCTGTCGCCAATAGGGCCCAAGCGACCTGCACAATCGCTGAAACAGACAGCTCTGACGGTGCACCCCAAGGCAACCACATCGCCGCTCCACCGTCCCCAATCATGTGGCAAAAGCCATGCTTGAGATAATGGGTTCGCGCCAGTATTGGAAAGATGGCGTCTAAAGTCTTTGGTGTTCCAAATATCCAGCGATTGACCGGGTCTTCATAAAAGGCTTCCGCCGTGATGGCGCCCAATTGCTGCCAATCCGCAGCCTCCGCCCGTTTCATGCCGTGTGGTAGAGCCAAATCCATCGCGTTGTCCTGCCTATCTTTTTTTGACACTCACGCTTGACCCAAACCTAATGTCAACATTCCACCACATTCACGGCAAGCCCACCCAGACTGGTCTCTTTGTATTTCGAAGACATATCCAGCCCGGTTTGTCGCATCGTCTCGATCACCTGATCCAAAGTGACGCGGGCGGGTTGATCGGTCTGCAGTGCCAGACGGGCAGCATTGGCGGCTTTCACGGCTGCAAGCGCATTGCGCTCAATACAGGGAATTTGCACCAGGCCGCCTACCGGGTCACAGGTCAGGCCAAGATTATGTTCCATGCCAATCTCAGCGGCATTGGCCACTTGCGATGGACTGCCGCCCCAAACAGCCGCCAGCCCACCCGCCGCCATCGAGCAAGCCACCCCCACTTCTCCCTGACAACCCATCTCTGCCCCCGAAATAGAGGCGCGTTGTTTATAAAGGATGCCGATAGCTGCAGCCGTCAATAAATAGGTATGGACCGCAGAAGGTGGGGCCTTTGCGTCGAGCAAGTAAAAGCGCAAGATCGCTGGAATAATCCCCGCAGCACCATTCGTTGGGGCCGTCACCACCCGGCCACCCGCCGCATTTTCCTCATTCACCGCCATGGCATAGACATTGAGCCAGTCGAACAGGGCCTCCCGTTCATTGGACTGAGGTGAGCTTGTCAGCTTCTCATAAAGGTCAGGTGCCCTGCGGCGCACTTGCAGGCCACCTGGCAAAATACCTTTTTGGACCAAGCCGCGCCCAATGCACGCCGCCATGGCTTCTGCAATTGCGTCGAGCGCAGCTAATGTCTCGCCTCGGTCACGGTTGCGATCTTCGCAGGCAAGCAGGACTTCTGCGACAGATAGGCCGTGTTCTTTGCACAAGTCCAAAAGCTGCGCCGCAGATGTAAAGGCAAAGGGCCCTTCCGGGCCGCCGCCGACTAAATCATTGGCTAACGGTGTCTCTAATTGTCGCTGACTGGCGATAAAGCCACCGCCTGTTGAATAATAGGTGTGCTCCGCAAGCGTGTGGCCCGCACCATCAAAGGCCCGCAAGGTCATGCCATTTGGATGAAGTCTTGGTGGCGTTTCATAATCAAAGATCAAATCGGCCACAGGGTCAAAGGCCAGAATCTGCCCGGACAGGAGGCGCAAACACTTCGTCTCCACCAGGTCTTTCAGAGCCCCCTCAGCCTGTTCAGGGTCTGTTGTCTCCGGCTTAAATCCCAAAAGACCCAAATAAACCGCTTCAGGTGTGCGGTGGCCAGCACCCGTAAAGGCGAGCGAGCCTTGTAAAGATACCGACAGACGCGCAACCACATCAAGAACGCCCGCCCGCTCCAGATCAGCCAGAAACCGTGCCGCAATGCGCATGGGTCCGACGGTATGCGAACTCGAAGGGCCGATCCCAATGCGAAAAATGTCCAGCGCAGAAATCATCTCTCGGGCCCTCTTTCACGGTGCAACCTGCCCAGCCGACATATGAACCGAACCGAGCCTTGGTGCCAAGCAGCTTCGCCCCTGCAACACGCCTGTCGCTGCCCCTTGCAGGCCCGCCACCCGTCCGCTATGAACCCGCCTTCCTGACGGACCGCTCCTCAAAGCGGTCTGAACGCCGTAACGGCGGGCGCGTAGCTCAGCGGGAGAGCACTACGTTGACATCGTAGGGGTCACAGGTTCAATCCCTGTCGCGCCCACCATTAAATCAAAGACTTAGCTGATTTAAATGGCGGGGACTAAAGTTTGGTCCCCATATGGTCCCCAATTGGCTGAGTTTGGGCGATCCTCACTTTAGCACTCATAAACCTAAATCCCTTGACACCGCATGATGTATGGTCACCCATAGCGGCTTGTGAGCAATCAATTTTACGTATTCATTGGGGTTTGGAATGGATGTATTTAATGAGGATATCGACAAAGGCCTGTTTGGGTTCCTGAAGTTCCTATTTGTGGTCTTGGTGTTTCTCGGTGGCTGGGGCTATGCAATCGGGGAGTGGGGGTGGTTTCTAGGTCTGGCCTTTGGCTGGGTTCCCGCCGGGATCATTGCGGGCATAGGCTTCTTAGTCTGGCCAGCAGTGCTTGCGGTGGGAGGACTAGGCTTGTTAGCCGCGTTATTTTTCGCCGTGACCCAAAGATAGCGTGACCAAACAAAATTTGGAAAGCCCTAAGGCTAGACCTGACAAAACTGACAGAAGCGCCACTTATGGGAATAGTCACCCTACCATATGCACCTGCGCGCGTATCTGGACGATACAACGATGCCCGCAAATCTGGCGATAGCTACCGGCCCATCTGTGTGCGCATGCGCGCGTATTGCTGACGAAACATCACTAGACCTCAGAGCAAAGTGGCGATCTTTACCCCGCCATACATCACGCGCGCATACTGGTCACAAAATTCAGAAACGATCTGGAAAAAGTGGCTAGCCTAGCCGCACCATACATCACGCGCGCACTTGATGGCATTTCAGCCCGCTTCGGGCATAGGGCCTCAAGGGGCTATCCCAAGCATCTCTAGGCTTGCACGCCTGATAGCGCGCTCCTGCTTCCGGGCTGTAACCCCATAGCCCAAAATGCGAGCCTTTAGCATTGTCGCTTGGATTGCCGCGTTTGCTTGGGGAGGGTCCGCCATAAGCGCCTTAACCCTTGCCCCTTCGATCTCCTGAAGCAAAACTGTAACTAGCTGATCTCTGGGATTGGGTGAGGGCATCTTCAATTCGGCCACCCGTGCCTTAATGTCAGCGCGCCTAGCTAACCTGCCAGCCGTCTGCCTGTTGCCGCTAAACCCAGCCGAAAGGTAAGCATCCATCTGGGTCTCACCTTCAGCCAGCGCACGCGCGAAGGCTTCAAGGCAGTTTGGCATGAAGGCAACTATGTTGCCATTTGTTGCCATTGCCCTACCACCGAACACCCAGCCCACGCCGCACGATATGAGGCGCATGGGCAATGATGGCCAGATAGGCGCGTGTTGCCCGGCTGGGGACAGTCCCCCGCTCCCATGATCGAACGCTATCGACTGACAGGCCATAAATTGAGGCGAAGTCCTCACGCGATAGGCCTTCACGCTCCCGTAGCGCTTTCACATCGATCAGATCGGGGACTTGTGCCGATCCTAAGGCCTCAAGGATTGGCGTGCGGTTCTCAGCCTTCCAAGGCAGGCGACGCAATAGGCGGTGGTCATTGACCCGGTAAAGCCTGCGCCCGTGGGCATGGCCATTGCGGACAGGCGAAACTTGGCCAGCTTGGACTTGGTTATGTGACATGATTAGCCCCCAGGAATTAGGTAATTTTATATACCTATTTTTGGCAATTGTCACCAGTCCATTAGTGCGCGCGCATACTGCGCGATGACCGAAATTTGGGGCATCTCTCACCAGCAGATATGGGCGCACACACGCCGCGCGATGGCTTGCCGACTTGGAAGTTTACCCAGCGATTTGAAGCCGTTTGCAACGTTGATTTGATTGCGCTAGTAGCCCTGATATCACTTATTGAGTTCAAGCAGTTTCTTATGGCCGTATCCCTTGGGTGCCAAAGCAATCATTTTGATATCTAGGAATTTTTCATCGGAAAGATAAACTCTATACAATTCCGCCGCAATATTTTGGCCATTTGCAAGCACATGGGTGCAAAGCAACTCTGCCTCTTCAGCGGGAACATAACCAATGTGCCTTCTAGTCATTTTTTGTCCAAACAGCGAGGGCACGCGTGCAATACCGAAAACCTTGATTGCATTGGAATCATGGGGATTAGAAATCTCCCGCTCAACTTCAAGGCCATAGTAAAGCTTTGCAGCCTCTGACTTTTTGACGTCTTTTGCAAAAGCTAAGGCGTCGGCCATTCTGAAGCTAACGCCCGCAACCGAAACCGCGACGCTAGCTTGAACCCAAACTCCTTCAGGCTTGTGACGATCTTTACCAAACTGGGACATGAATCCTAAACCTCAAATAATTAATCATCCCGCGTTTCTTTGCACAAATCGAGATCATTGGCTCCATCGAGTGGCTTACACTTATAGCCACACTCGTAACTCGCTTCTGAAGGATCCCCTTTAAGCCAGAAAATCACTTCTTTGGCAGCATCGCGGCACGCTCCATGTGACACAAGTCCCCGGATTATAAATGGCTTCTGCGTAATTCCATTTGGATAAACGTATGCATTCCAATTGTTTGGTCGGGTGTCACAACTGGCCAAAGCGAAAGCCGTAATCAAGACTATTATCCGCTCCACCTTTTCTCTCCATTTAGTCGCATGGCGACCTTACGGTAGCGGGCAAAAATAACAAGAAAAATTGGCTTAGACCGCC
>CALRLV020000244.1:0-4811 GCA_943368895.1 Ferrovibrio terrae | reverse complement strand
GAGAACTTCCTTGGGCTCGAACGACGCTTAAAGGCGGCAGGCCTTGATCGCTTCTATCACCTACCGGAAGCGACCCCGGGGACAGAACCAAGTTGGTTCGGCTATCTGCTGACGTTGCGCGATGATGTAGGACTGGACCGCAATGCGGTGACAAGCGCACTGGAAGCCAAGCGGGTTGGGACGCGCCTGTTATTTGCTGGCAATATCATCAAACAACCTGCGTTCAAAAACATCGATTATCGCGTTCATGGTAGTTTGGAAAACACCGACAAAATCATGCGCGATGCATTCTGGCTGGGTGTCTGGCCGGGGCTGGATGATCAACGCCTGGACTACATGGTTGAAACGCTGGATGCGATCACCAGAAGCTTGCTAAAAGCTCGGTGAAGACCGCCATGGCGGACGCGCTCATGACGGCCGATGCGGCACCTGATAAGTCAAAACTCGGTGTTCCAGTTGATCGGATCTTTTGGCTTCTGATCCTGATCTTCGTGGTCAATAACTGGTTGCTCTTGGTCTTTCTTGGTCACGCGTTTTCAGTCGTGGCTGCCGGAATTGTTTGTGCTGGCTTCGGCTTACTTTTCCTAAGCGTCCGACCTGTTACGACCGGGCAAGACAGAAGCTTCGTCCCTTTACCGGTCTTGGGCTATTGTTTTGCAATCGCGCTCGTCCTTCTGATACTAGGCGGTGAAGGACGGCTACTATATGCCAATGCGGACTGGCAGGTTCGCGATGCGGTCTTGAACGATATGGCCAAGAATCCTTGGCCCTTCGCCTATTTCATCAATGCTGAAGAGAGCATGCTGCGGGCACCCGTGGGCATGTATCTGATACCTGCTCTGTTGGCCAAAGGGCTTGCTGCTAGCGCGGATCTATCGCTTCTTGCTTCTAATACCTTGGTCTTAACTTTGCTCCTGGCTGGAGCCAGTGCGCTATTCCAAACTAGACAACAACGCCTGATTGCTCTCGTGGTACTCGTGGCATTTAGTGGCCTCGATCGCGCAGGCACTTGGCTTGCCAGTTATTATGGTGGGACCCCATCAATTGATCACCTCGAGCTTTGGGCCGGGGATCTGCAATACTCGTCTAACCTCACGCTTCTTTATTGGGTGCCACAACACACGTTTGCGGGCTGGATGTGTGCGCTGGCGATCGTCCTTTATGTTAAGCGACATATTTCCTTAGGCGCGCTTGTCGCTGTGGTGCCATTGGTTGCCTTATGGTCGCCGCTAGCCATTATGGGTGCAGCCCCTTTTGTCGCTTGGCTTGGCCTAAAAGCCCTTTTTGAAAAACAGTGCAGGACGATCGATGTTGTGATGGGGGCGCTCTCAGTCATTGTTGCACTACCGGCCCTCAAATATCTCACAGCCGGCTCTGCGAGCCTTCATCAAGGACTGATAGTCCCCCACAACATCGATGTTTTCTTAGCCTTAGAGATTGCGCCTTGGTTAGTGCTTTTGGCCTTGATTGGCGCGACATCCAAGTTGGGCAAGGATATCTTCTTCCTGACCGTCTTACTTTGTTGCGCGATTCCTTTCGGAAAACTCGGCACCGGCATTGATTTCCAAATGCGTGCATCCATCACGCCCTTAGCCATCCTCGCATTCTTGGTGGCGTTAGGACTATGCGCGCCAAGTCGGCCGCTGCCGCTGGTTGGAAAGGTTTGTATAGTCGCATTGCTTTTGTTGAGCGGACAAACCGGTCTGATGGAAACACGGCGCGCCTTGCTATATCAGCCCTCCCCTGCCCCATTGTGCAGCTTGTCCCAAGTTTGGACCCAACAGACAGGCCGGATCGCCGAGATTGAAACCTATGTTGTGCGGCGATCCGAACTGCCAGCATGGCTGCAGCCTTCCGGCGTACTCAGCAAGGCCAATTCAAAGGATCAACCTAAATGTTGGTCGAGGCCTTGGTTTGTAAAGCGCGGATCTGGCACCTTATAAACTACCTATATCGCTCTCGTGCTGCTTAACGTGAACACTCGATAGTCATCGCCATATGACCACCTAGTCTCGGCTTGTTTTGGCCGAAAGGGGAAGGTCTGGCTTGGGTGCGCGAAGGGGCGAAAGTGGACCTTTAAGGCCAAACAGATTTTCCAAATACTAGGCCAGCAGCGCCGAAGCGTTTGTGAGGGGCCAGCTCACATGCGCATCACATGCTCGTCATCTGAGTATCATGCCCCTTGAACTCAAGCCCACCCTCCCCCAGTTGCGCCTCAACGTCGGGCCCCTCTGACTGCGCTGAACAAATCCCGCGCAGTGATGTCGACTGAATTTGTCAAACATGAGTTCTGGCCGGAGTAATCATAATGCTTGAGACCATTCTTTTTGCCGAGTTTCTCGGGAAAGCCGCTTGGATATGGTATGCCTTTATTGGCGCAGTTATCGCGCTTCTCGCTTTCGACCTTGGGGTGGTGAACAAGCAAGATCATGAAATTGGGGTCGCTGAATCCCTCAAGATGAGTGGGTTTTATATCGCAATTGGTCTTGGCTTTTCGGGCGTCATCTGGATGCTTTACAATAATGCCTCGCCAACAGCCTCTATCGACCCTCAACTTCTCGCGGTAACCGGGGAAGAGCGTGCTTGGACGGCCTTGCAGCTCTATCTGACAGGATTTGCCGTTGAGAAAACCCTTGCCATGGACAATGTTTTCGTCATTTCCATGGTCTTCACCTATTTGGCCATTCCCCGAAAATATCAGCATCGGGTCCTGTTCTGGGGCATCATCGGTGTAATTGTCTTGCGCGCTATCATGATTGGCGTTGGCGCAGCGCTGGTTAGCCAGTTCTCTTGGGTGCTCTATGTGTTTGCCGTCTTCCTGATCGGCACAGGCATCATGATGTTTATGAAGGGCGATAAAGAGCCCGACATGGCAGACAATAAGATCCTGCTTTGGCTGAAAAAGCGCATGAACGTCACGCCCGAATTGCATGGCAATAAGTTTCGCGTGCAATTGCCTGATCCGAAAACCGGAAAGCTGCGCTACTTTGCAACGCCGCTTTTGTTGGCTTTGATGTTTGTCGAAATTGTCGACTTGGTGTTTGCGATCGATAGTGTGCCAGCCATTTTCGCGATCACCTCGGACGCCTACATTGTCTACACGTCTAACATCTTTGCGATTTTGGGCCTGCGCGCCCTGTTCTTTGCGCTGGCTGCGATGGTGCATCGCTTCAAATATTTGAAGTACGCCTTAGCCCTGACGTTGGTCTTCATCGGCTCCAAAATCTTTATGGGTGACCTATTCCCTGGTGGGAAATTCCCAGCCGAATGGTCGCTCGGGATCACCATGGCGCTGATCGCAGGCGGTGTCCTTTTCTCCTTGTGGAAAACCCGAAAGGTGACGGACGCGACCGCTTAAGGACAAGAGCGTCCTTTCCTGTCGGCGAAAGAATTTGTCGCGGTTTTCAGTAGGCCAAGCGTGTCAATGCTGGGAACCGCGACTTTGCTGCCGCTGTTTGGGCGAAACAGATTTGCGTGACTAGTCCGTTGGGGGATCCTTCTTTTGGTAGTATAAGATCCCGGCAAAACATAACATGCCAAGTCCGATCACCAGCATGGTGGCGAACACCGTCGGAAACTCAAAGAAGCGCGAATTAACGGCAGACCCTGCCAAGGTCGCGCCCACAGTGGCGAGTGTAATCACGGTGACAGACGGATAACGCATAACAAATAAAGGACATTGTTTGGACATCCCGGCCAGACAACTCGAATTCAATTATGCTTGATTTCCGACGCCAGGTTGAGCAAGTCTACCAAGGGCCTTCAAATCGTTGATGGCACAGAAATGGATTGTCGCTTTTTACTGAAGCTGGCCGAAAGGAGACGGTCCGCTTTGGGCGCGCGGAGGGGCGAAAGCGGTCGTTCAGGGGCGTGTTGATGACTTGTGCTTTCGGGTCAGGTCGGTCCGATCTTATCTTGCTCCCATCATCTTCAGATACTTGGTTTCATAGGTCTCCCCAACCCCGTTTTTGTCAATTAGTTTGGGTAGCTCCAATAGAGTCATGGCCTCCTTAGGTTTTACATTCATTGTTTGCTCTGGTGCATATTTTGAGTTCAGATCAACACGCTGCCAACCTGCTGCACTTGTGTGTGTCCATGGAAATCTAGTCTTGGATTGAGCAAAGGCATCGCTGACGCTTAAGCTAGGCCAGCCTATAATTCGGCTTTGGTCAAAACTTCCGCTCGCCGTTACCAATAGCTCACCTTCCGGAGGTAATTCTATGTCTCTGCGATTTCCATTTCGTGTGATCCAAGCTAAGCCGCGTGTTGAATGATCAACAGCGCGATAACTGCGAGCGCTGGGGTCATTGGTTGAAGGGTCTTTGCTCGGGTCCCAAATGGAAGGGAGCGTAAGGAAACCGTTTTTACAGGGCGATGCATTTATCCAGAATGTATCTCTAATCGATCCGAACTCAGGCATTGTCATTTCAAACTTCTTGAATTTACTTGTGCCATCGCTGCGGATATCGGCCTCTCCGACTGTTTGCTCCAGTCTCCACCGATTTCGCTCCCAAAAATTACCACCAAAGTCCCCAGCTTTGAACGAACCGCAAACGCATTCGGCTGGCAGACGACTAAACTCTGGGTCTTCTACATCTGTCATCCATAGGGCCACCACAGTACCTTGATCTGTATAAAAGCAGCCTTTTGGAACTGGCAAAATGGGCAAATCTATCAGATGGAAACTCAAATCGGACAGATTTAGCTCGTGAACCGCAAAGGACTTCGAGTACATTTGAAGAATACGTTCTTGCTCAGGCGTAAGATACTGATGGCGCATATCCGCAAAGAAAAGCAACTTAGTTCCATCA
>CALRLV020000243.1:0-4824 GCA_943368895.1 Ferrovibrio terrae | reverse complement strand
AATCGACGCCGTTGAAGATGAAGCCAGCGCTTCAGACGGTGACAAGAAGGTTGTTACACGTGGCTCTTTGACCATGGATCCAAATCGGCATGCTTCTTATTGGAAGGGAAAGCCTGTCCGCCTGACGGTGACAGAATTCCTCTTGCTGCAAGCCCTTGCCCAACGCCCCGGCTTTGTTAAGAGCCGCGACCAGCTTATGGACGCTGCCTATGACGATAGCGTCTATGTCGATGACCGCACCATTGACAGCCACGTGAAGCGCGTGCGCAAGAAATTCCGTGAAGTTGATGGTGAGTTTGATGCCATCGAGACGCTTTATGGGGTCGGCTATCGCTACAAAGAATCCTAAAAAGAAGCCGCCGGAACCCTTTGGCAAAACCCGAAGGCAGCGCCGCCGTGGCGGCATTGCAGGCATTATCTTTATCGCGAACTTTGCCGGCATCGTTATTTTGGTGCTGGGCTCGCTTTTGTTTAATGAATTACGATCCGGCCTAACCAAGGCACGAATGGACGCTTTGCGCGCGCAGGGTTCTACCATCGCCAGTGTCTTGGCCGAAGCCGCCATTCCTGCTGACGCCGTTCCTGTTTTAGATGAAGGCCGGGCTCGCGCCATCTTGCGGCGGTTATCGCGTGAGCCAGGGGCTCGCTTGCGTCTATTCAGCCGCGACCTGCGCCCGATCGCCGATAGCACAATCCTAGACGATATCGTCAATGTGCGGGAATTGCCGCCCTTGGGGCCTGCGGCACCCGATATTGGGGAGGTGGCCGGCAAGGCCGTCTCAAACGTTCGGGTCTTTATTCAAGGGGCAAGCGACGACCCTAAAAAGGCGCTGATCCGTGAGGTGTCGACCGCTCTGCAGGGCAATGTCGTTCAAAGCGAGCGCTTTGATGAAGAGGGGCGCAGGGTTGTCTCGGTCACGGTCCCCATTCAGCGCATTCGCGCAGTCGTAGGGGTTTTGACCCTTGAAAGCGGGGATGTCAGCGAGATCGTGGAGGCAGAACGACGCGCTCTTTACCCATTCATTTTCTCAGCCATTTTGGTAACAGCGATTTCGGCTAGTATGTTGGCTTGGTCCATCGCCGTGCCGCTCCGACGTCTAGCCGCGGCTGCCGATAACGTACGCCGAGGAAGGGCCCAAGCCTTGGACGCAGATTCATTGCGCAAGCGCCCAGACGAAATCGGGGACTTGGCCGATGCTTTGGCTGCGATGACCGCGACCTTGCAAGACCGCATCGATGCCAATGAAAGTTTTGCGGCTGATGTCGCGCACGAAATCAAGAACCCCTTGGCCGCGATCCGCAATGCGGCGGAACTCTTGCCCCGCGCCACAACGCCCGACAGCAAGGCAAAGCTTGAATCCATTATTCTCAATGATGCCAGACGCGTCGACCGCTTGGTGACCGATATTGCCAATGCATCTCGCTTGGACGCTGAGCTCGCTCGCGCCAGCCAGCAGAAGTTTTTCATGGCAGACATGATAGACGATCTCTCGCGTGCCTATGGCTCCATTGGGCATGCCCGTGAAGTTGAGATCATCGTGCGTTATCGCGACGAAACAGACCGTTTGGCAGTGAGCGGTCGTGAAGAAGCGATCTCGCGTATCCTGACCAATCTTCTAGATAATGCGCTGTCGTTTTCCCCGACAGACGGCAAGGTCAGCCTCTTCGGCGCGCGCGACGGCAAGGTCATACGGATCACGGTAGAGGATGAAGGCCCCGGCATTCCCGAAGAATCTCTGCAAAGCATCTTCAACCGCTTCTATACGCACCGTCCAACCAGTGCAGGTGAAGAAGGCCAAGCCGCTTTTGGAAAACATTCTGGCCTTGGCTTGGCGATTGCCCGCCAGATTGCCGAAAGCCACGGTGGCGTAGTCTGGGCGGAAAATCGCGAAGATCGCAGCGGAGCACGCTTTGTTCTTGAGTTGCCTGCGGCCTAAGATCTAAGGCGTCGCCAAGGCCGGATGCGATAACAAGTCGTGGGTCACGACCGGATAGAGCGACGCAAGGAGCGTCAGGGCTGCAATAATGTTGAAGGTCCGCAGCTTGACGGGGTCTTGAAGGAATTGTCGCATTTGCACGCCAAGGAATGCCCATAAGCCAACGGTCGGCAAATTGATCGCCCCAAAAACAACCGCCACAATCAAGAGACCCAGCATCGGATGCTCCGCTGGCACATAGGCCGTGACCGACATCAGCGCCATTGTCCACG
Organism: Ferrovibrio terrae; assembly: GCA_943368895.1. GTDB lineage: Bacteria > Pseudomonadota > Alphaproteobacteria > Caulobacterales > Aquidulcibacteraceae > Aquidulcibacter. The sequence goes on along the minus strand of CALRLV020000243.1, from coordinate 2,615 downwards.
CTTTTGGATTGACCCATTGGAACAGGCAGGCCTGTAAGAAGCTAAATGGCTTTGCCGTTGCGCTCCCTTTAGATTCAGGCGCTGAAGCCGTCGCAATTTTCCAAGCCAGATAGACCAGATAGATGACAGAGCCCACTTTCAGGACGGTATAAGTGATCGGGAAGCGCACAAAAACCTGTGCCAAGCCGAGGCCGATTAAAACCGTCATCAAGACAAAGCCAATCGAGACGCCCAGCATGTGGGGCAGAGTGCGGGTAAAGCCGAAATTGGTCCCTGATGCCATTAGCATCAGATTATTCGGCCCCGGTGTAATCGAGGAAACGAGGGCAAAGCCACATAGGCCGAGGAAAAGCTCTTGGGTCATCATAGCGCAATATTATGCGATCATGCCCCGCATGTTCTTGCAATTTCAGCGACAGGCGGTAAATGTACGCATGTTATGATGAATTTAGACGATATCGACCGCAGAATATTGCAAGTCCTGTCTCAGGATGGGCGTATCAGCAATGTCGACCTTGCTGGCAGGGTTGGCTTGTCGCCCTCAGCCTGTCTTAGACGTGTGCAGGAGCTTGAGCGACGGGATGTGATTCAAGGCTATCGCGCACAATTGAATGCCGCCGCCCTCGGCATTGGCTTTCTGGCCTATGTGACGGTGGGGCTATCTCGACATACCAAGCAAGAACAGGCTGATTTTGAAGCGGCGATCAAACGCGCACATCAGGTTCGCGAATGCCACAACATAACCGGCACGGTGGAGTATCTCCTGCGAGTCGAGACGACCGATCTGCCAGCCTATAAGCATTTCCACACCGAAGTCCTCGGCGCCCTGCCCCAAGTCGCCACCATCACCAGCTATATCGTGATGGGCTCGCCTAAGGATGAGCGGGGGTAGAGTGCAGAATTCGTCGATTTGCCAGACCATTTAATGGGTGTAATAAAATTTATGAATATCTTTGGGCGTTGAGTCCATGGTGCCGGCCAGCGTCTGCGACTTGTTTTTGGATGTTGAATTCGAGGAGGTAACGCATGGGCGTGAAGAGTTTAAGCCGCGTGGTAGTGGCATTGTCCGGGTTGATCGCGATGGCAAGTCCGGCTGTGGGTCAAGACCTATCGATTGCTCGAAGACTGGCCGATCAGATTCGTCTTGTCTTACCAGGATCTGTTGTGACCATTCCCGACCCAAATGGCATTGATATTCGTTTTGAAGGCCAAAGCAGCTCGCTGGGGATTGATTCTGTGCATGACGCTTGCGCCCAAAGCACAAGTAAATGTGACGAGGCTATTCAAACCTATGCGAGCCGAGCCGCCCAGCATATGATCGGCCTCGTGCCTCCAAAGCGCGAACAGCTCCGAATTGTCGTCCGATCACGAGAGTATCTTAGCCGCGCGAGTGCTCAGATCGGCTATTCAGATAATTTCATCTATGATTACTTGGTGACTGACCTTGTCAGCGTTTGCTTTGTAGACCTCCCCCGCATCCAAAGACCAGTAAAAGGGTCTGAGTTGGCTAATCTTCAAATCGACCCTCAGGAGGCCTTATCAACGTGCAAGGCGAACTCGAAAGCGGCTTTGCCTTATTTACCGTCACAATGGAAGTCACTCCCTACCCAAGCGATTGGCATCTTGCAGACAGGCGGTGACGTAAGTGGCTATCTGGCTGCGGTTGACGATTGGGGTCCGCTCGCCAAAAAGCTGGGTGGTCTCATTGTGGCTATACCTAGTAATGAGATTATTCTTTACGCAAGTGGAGCTCAGGAAACAGATGTCGAAGCGCTCGTAATCCTCGCCCGAGAAATGATGGCGCAGGCAGCAATTCCCATTTCGAGTAGCGTTTTCCGGTGGTCGGAACAGGGCTGGCAGCTGGCCTACTGAAGATGAAATCACGTATTGACGATGGTCCTTGGGGCCAGCTTATTCATTTTAGCGAAGGCAACGAATTAAGATACGTGAGTTTGGTGCAGCACCCTTGTTTATCCTGGCCTTCAGAGTGTTGTATGTGAGGATTAACTCTATTGCGCAGAGTTAACTCTGTGATACAGAGTGAATATGGACAACGAACAAGCCATTGAAAGTTTGAGCGACGTGGCGATAGCACGTCAGAAGACGTCTGAGCTTCGGAATTACCGTGGCATGGGATCAATTATCTCAGCTTGGGGGGTAGTCTGGCTGCTCGGCTTTGGTGCTCAAGCAACTTTCCCCGCAGCAGCGCCGTATGTTTGGGCCACTGGCTGGCTGGGTGCCTTCGCATGGATTTTAACTAGGCCGCCTAAGCCAGAAGACTTCCGTACTTTGGCTACTTGGGGCGTGTCGGTTCTCTTTATAGTCCTTGTCTTGGTGGTCGCCAAAGCGAACCAGACAGCCGCCGCTATGATTTTCGGATTGGCTTTATCGGCAGCCTACGCAATCCTTGGAATTTGGTTGGGCAAACGCTTTTTCTTGCTCGCCGCATTTGTCTTGGTGTCGGCTGGTCTAGGATGGTGGCTTGTCCCGCAATGGCTTTTCCATGCCTTAGCCCTTGGCGGCGGAGGTGCACTATTTCTTGGTGGCCTTTGGTTGCGTCGCCCATGAAGCAGTGCCATGACATAATCCATCAGCAACATCGGCTCCGCATCATG
>CALRLV020000242.1:0-4836 GCA_943368895.1 Ferrovibrio terrae | reverse complement strand
TGAAATCATGGCTGAGCTCGCGCATGATAATTTGGGCGTTTTATTCGCCGATCTCGATCTAGACCGCGTCACCAGCGCGCGTGACAAGATTCCCTGCCTCACCCATGACCGCGATTATCAAAGCCCATGATTAAATATGCGCTGCGTTGTGATCAGGCCCATGATTGGGAGGCCTGGTTTGACTCTATCTCGGGCTTTGACACCCAAGTTGGGCGCGGGTTGGTTGAATGCCCATTGTGCGGTTCAAAGGCGGTTGAAAAAGCGCCCATGGCCCCCGCAGTCTTGTCCTCTAAGTCAGACCGCCCGGCCCCACCCGTCTCAGCCGACGCGCCTGTGCCGCTGGCCAATGGACCAGACCCATTGAGTTTGCCCGAGCCCGTGAAAGCTTTCTTCCAAGGTTGGAAAGAGCATATCGAGAAAAATTATGATTATGTAGGCGACGCTTTTGCCAAAGAAGTCCGTGCCATGCATGAGGGCGACAGCGAAGAACGCCTCGTCTATGGCCAAGCCACTGCCAAAGAGGCCAAAGAACTGATTGAGGACGGGATTTCGGTGGCACCTTTACCGGCCCTTGCGACACCCAAGCCCGTCCGTGGTTATCACTAACGGCGAAGGCTTTGGCTGTGGGTGGAAGCCCTTAGGCGATTGACAGCCAACCTTATGTGCCTGACTCTTCTGCCTCACGAGAGGGAGAGCAGGTATGAAACGTCGCGATCTATTGGCACTTGGGTCAGCGAGCCTTTTGAGTGGCCCGGCCCTCGCCTCCGCCTCCTCTGCGCGCACCATTCTAACGGGCGGGCCCATCTATACAGGCGTGGCGGGTCAAGCCCCCGCGCAGGCCATTGCGATTGAGGGTAGCCGAATTGTCGCTCTTGGCAGCTTGCGCGCGGTTCGCGCCGCCCTGCCGCGTGCTAAGGAGATTGATCTGGCCGGGGCAGCCGCTCTACCAGGCCTCGTCGACAGCCACGCCCATATGACGGGCATAGGCCTGCGCGAAATGACGTTGAACCTTGATAGCGTCAAATCCATTGCCGAGCTTCAGGCCAAGCTTGCCGCTTGGGCCAAGCAAAACCCGACCGGGCCGATTGCCGGACGGGGGTGGATTGAAACCCATTGGCCTGAGGGACGCTTCCCAACCCGCCAAGACGTCGATGCGATCGTGCCAGACCGCCCTCTGCTGCTTGGCCGTTCAGATGGCCACGCGGCTTTAGCCAACAGCGCCCTCTTAAAGCTAGCTGGGATTGACGCCAGCACCGCCAGCCCCCCTGGTGGGCAAATCCTGAAGGATGCCTCCGGTGAGCCCACAGGCATGCTGATCGATAATGCGCAGGCCCTTGTTGAAAGCCGGATGCCGACGGCAACGCCAGACATGATCCGCCAAGCTTTGGTTAAAGCAGACCGCCTTTACGCTTCACGCGGCTGGACTGGCCTGCATAATATGAGCGTATCGGGCGAGGATTTGATTGCGCTGAAGGCGCTTGCGCTATCTGGCGAAGTCCAATTGCGGGTCGATAATTATCTCGACATTCCTTTTGCCACCGACGTCTTGCGGCGCGGCCCAAGCGTTGATGCCACAGGTCGGATCAGTACGCGCGGGGTGAAAATCTATTCCGATGGCGCTTTGGGCTCACGCGGGGCGGCCCTTTTGGCACCTTATGCAGATGCGCCAGAGTCCGAAGGCCTATTACTGACCCCCGAAGCGCAAGTGCTGGCTGTGTTGGAACGGGCCAAGAAGTCCGGTGCCCAAGTGGCCATGCATGCCATAGGCGACAGAGGTAACCGACAGAGCCTCGATTGGTTTGAGCGCGTCTTAGGCCACGCCAAAACCAATCGGCGTTGGCGGATTGAGCACGCGCAAGTGGTCTCGCCACCTGATATGCCGCGCTTTGCGAAACTGGGCGTCATCGCCTCCATGCAGCCTTCCCACGCCATTGGTGACCTATTCTTTGCCCCTGCGCGTTTGGGGCCAGAGCGCCTCAAAGGGGCTTACGCTTGGACAAGCCTGCTCAAGACCGGTGCGGTGGTGTGTGGCGGCTCTGATGCGCCGGTTGAACAAGGTGATCCGCGCATTGAGTTCTATGCCGCTATCTATCGCCACGCCCTCAATGGATTTGTGGGGCCCGAATGGGGATTGGAAGAGCGCGTTTCCCGCCAACAAGCTTTAGGCATGTTCACCCGCTCTGCCGCCTATGCCGTAGGCGCAGAACGCAACCGTGGCACCTTAGCCGTCGGCCAAGCAGCCAGTATCAGCGTGTTCTCGCGCGATTTCATGAGCGTCAAACCGGCCGACATCCTCGACGCCAAAACCGTCCTCACCATGGTCGACGGCAAGATTGTGTATGAGGGCTAAGGGCGGGCTAGGCCTCCAAAGCAGTTTGAATTGAACTCTGCACGCATACGTGCGGCTGTCTTCTGCGCAGGTCAGCAGCGGCAAAGTGAGGCGACGGACACGTTGCAACGGTTAAACGACCGCCTAAAAAACGGCCTCTCTCATCCAACGCCTCACGGGATGAACCGCGCAAGCACGGCGCGCAATTCTAACGATATGGCCTCACATGAAAATCTGTTTGACCGCCCCTCAATCAGGGGTTACGCATAAGTAACAAATCTGTGAGTTGTCGATAGCTTTCCATGGAGGGGGATCCATGCCTAATTTGACTAAACGCAAAACAGCCGCTCTCATTTCAACCGTTCTTTCGAGCCTGACACTGCCCTTATGCATCGGCTTAGTGGCAGCCACTTTGGGTACAACAGGGGCGGCAGCACAGGACCTCACTTCTGGCTCTATTATTGGACAGGTGAAGGATGGGGCGGGCAACCCAATTGTCGGTGCGGTGGTTGAGTTGAAATCGGTCGCCCGAGGTACTTCCGTGACCAGTACAACGGATGCAGCTGGTAATTATCGCTTTGCTTCCAACCAAGTTGGTACCTATAGCGTTTCCATCGAGGCTGCCGACTTTGTGTCTCCCGATGCCACCCAAGTGACTGTCTCCGTTGGTCGCGTCGAGGCCTTGGATTTCACCCTCAAATCAACCGCGGAAGTTGTCGAGACGGTGGTCGTCTATGGCGCGCGTCGGCGCGCGGTAGACTTTTCTGCGACAACCACTGGCATCAATGTCAACGTTCAAGAGACGTTTGACCGAATACCGATCGCCCGAAATGTCGCCGCTATTCAATTGCTGGCACCTGGGGCTGTGGCTGGCGACTCCGCCTTCGGAAATGGCGCATTCTCGAGTCTGATTTCTTTGGGCGGCGCATCCGTTGCTGAAAATATATATTATATCAATGGGATGAACGTCACAAACTTCCGGACTTTTGAAGGCGGATCAACCATTCCATTTGAGTTCTACGACCAAATCCAAGTCAAAACGGGCGGCTATCAGGCTGAATATGGGCGCGCAACTGGCGGGGCCGTCGTAGCGGTCACAAAAGCGGGCAGCAACGACTTCCATGGTGGCCTGAACTATTATGTTGAGCCACAAGGACTCAAATCGCAGGCCCCAAACACCTACACGCAATTGAACGAAAAGGACAAACGCATTCGGGAGGAAGGCAACGTTTGGCTGTCAGGTCCGATCTGGAAGGATCGCGCGTTTTTCTATGGGTTTTATAACGCCCGCAATCTGAAAAGCACGGACACTTCAGCTTCATTGACCTCCCCAACAAGTCCAACACGTGGGCCAGAAAAAGTCTTCAAAAGCGCTTCGGACGATCCATTTTATGGTGGGAAGATTGACGTCAATTTGCTTGACGGCCATCGCCTCGAATTCACCTATATCAATGATAGTTCAGTGGAAACGGATGAGACCAACACCGTAACAGAGCTTGGGGGTGTCACGCGGGTCGCAAAATATACAGGCACGATAACGGACTGGATGACCGTTTCCATGTTGTGGGGCGACAATAAATTCGCGCGAACATCTGCTGGTCCATTAGACAGTCAGGCAGCCGTCTTCGCACGATTGACAGCAGCCGGTTTAGTCGATCTGACCAATCAAACAGGTGGCACCATCCAACGGGGCAATCCAAACTTGACCGTTCAGAAAGGGGATGATTCCCGTGAACTCTTTAGAGCCGACTTGGACTTTTTCTTCAATCTGGTAGGCGACCATCATCTTCGTGTCGGTTATGATTCTGAAACACTCGAGGCGATTTCGACGAGTTTCTACTCAGGTGGAATTTACTATCGCTATTATCGGTCGGGGAGCGGTGGAGCGCTTAGCGGACAGATTGCACCAGACACCAATTATGTTCGAGTTCGTAAATTCAACAGCGGCGGGACGTTCGGGTCAACCAATCGAGCAATCTATATTCAAGATGATTGGAAGGTGAACGATCGCTTGACCTTAAATCTTGGGCTACGAAGCGAAGATTTCAGGAATAACAATGCTGCTGGCGCTGCCTTCACAAAACTAACCCAGCTCATTGCCCCAAGAATTGGTGTTTCTTATGATGTGTTTGGTGACCGATCTACCAAATTGTATGGCTTTTTCGGCCGCTATTATCTCCCCGTCGCGGCAAACACCAATATCCGCTTAGCTGGCAATGAGAAGTTCACGCAGGACTGGTATCTTTACTCAGCAGTTGATCCAACAACCTTAGTGCCCACGCTGGCCGGCGCTGCAGTTTTGAAAGAAGTCCTTTCGGACTCTTCCAATGCCAATCCTGCGACATTGATTTCCAAAAATCTGGAACCGCAATATCAGGATGAGTTTAGCTTCGGCGTTGAGCATGTGTTTGAGAATAAATGGCGCGTTGGAGCGACTTTTGCCTATCGCGATCTGAAGAGCGTGCTCGAAGACTTTGACGCTAGCTATGTTCAAGCAAACTTCTGCG
>CALRLV020000241.1:0-4847 GCA_943368895.1 Ferrovibrio terrae | reverse complement strand
TTGAATTGTAACCAACCGCAAAGGCGATATCGACAATCAAATCGTCGGTTTCTTTGAGTTGGGCTTTAGCCATCTCGATCCGAAAAGAATTCACATAGTCATAAAAACTCGTCTTAAGCTGCCGGGTAAATGTCTGGGACAAATGCTGTTCTGGAATGGCTAGATGCTTGGCGAGCTTACTGAGAGATAGGACTGGATTGAGGTGCAGTGCGTCGACCTTAAAGGCATGCGCAATCTTTGATGCGATACGATCTAGTCGGTCTTCGGGTAACAGCGAGCGCTCGTACTTTATGGAACCGCTTGCTGCTTGATCGGCCAATTCATCGAAATCTGGATAAAGGGTGCGTGTCCCATCCGCTTCTTCAAACGCCGGGTTTTGAAAAGTGGACCAGATGCAAAACGAAATCGTGAAGGTGAAGGCGAGTATGCCGAATACATAATCCGGCACCGCCATCAGGCCCAAATTATACACAAGCGTTACAAACCAATTCAAAACCAAAAGCCCAACAACAGACCATAACCAATTCGGCTGCCTTTCGCTGGCGTTTGAATAAAGTTGCTGAAGCGGAATGGCTAAGCCACCAAGCCTCTTTATGATTTTCCAAACATAAAAGCTTGATTGGAGCAGAATGCAAACCTGTACGAAGAGGCCGAAACCGAAATAGGCGTAACTGATTGCCGAAGCGGATTGAGCTTTACCGGTTAACTCATCAACCGCTGTCGAGGGCAGGCAAGCTGCAAATAAAACGAGGATTAGGGCAAGACCGATCGTCCATAGCTTCCAAAGGTCTGTTCGCTTCCAGGTCCGAACGGTCGGTGAGGTAATGTCATCGACATACAACCACATGAATGGCGCTAGGCCCGCTACGGCGACAGCCGACAAGCTTTGAAGCCAAAGCGGTGGAGATGGCCAGACAAGCCACATTAAATTGAGCAGACTATTTGCGCTGAGGAGTGATGTAAACGCCACAACCGATTGCGACGCGAACCAACGATGCTCTCGGACCATTGCCTGAAACGCACAAAGTGCTGCAGCGCCCGAGGCCGCCGCGTAGAAACTTATCGCAATTTTGTCAATGAGCTCCATCTTTGGTTGGATTAGCCAATTCACGCTTGTGGCTCAAGCAAAAAGTGCTCAAGCCATCGATGTCCTGCCGAGGTGGACAGGACACAAATCATGTCCTAGACCTTTAGACAGGACGCATCTAATCAAGAAGTTAGCCTATGGGAGCCGCAGTTTGAATGCGGCCGTTCTGGTCGGATTCAGTGACTTCAAACTGAGGACGCTCCCAAGCATGATTCGCTCCATCCTAAAAAACAAGACATCCTTGACGCTTGGTTTTCCCAAGCTCGCATCCCTTTCTGCACCTCTTTTTTTGGCTGCTGTAGCAGCAACGCCAGCACCGGTTGCCTCTCAGACGATTGTCGTCTTTGGCGACTCCAGTGCGGATCTGGGCTCCCAAGGGCCTGACCGACGTCCCACAAATAGAGGGGACATGTGGAGTGAAGCTCTGGCCAAGCGGGTCGGGAAAACCTCAACATTTGCGCGCAGCTTGAGCTATGATGCTGATGGCAACCTAATCAGCAACAAATTCACAGGCGGCAATTCCTATGCAATCAACGGCTCAACTGCGTCGCGATTTGCGGGCGTACCGACACTGTCAGATCAGGTCAATTTCTACATTCAAGACAGAAAGACGTTCAACAAAGACGACCTCGTCTTCGTCTGGATCACTCGGAACGACATAACTAGCGCGTTTCTGGAAGGAGTGCCCTACGACCCTGAAACCTATGCCAATGACTATGTTGCTGCGATCAGGTCGATGCAAAATGCTGGTGCCCGCAACATCGTAGCCTTCGGGGCCGAAACCAAATTGTTGCCAGTCCAACTCACGTTGGATGCAGGTCTGCCTGAAGAGCTAATCGATACCCTGAGCTTGGAAAGCCAAGCCTCGAACGCAGCCCTTTGGCCCAAATTGACCGCTCGCAATGTCTATATTCTCGATCTAGATCGACTGGCAGAGGATGTCCGGACTAGCCCCAAAAAATATGGCTTTGAGTTTACCACCGACAGCTATTTGGGCCGCGGAGACACCTCTGGCGTTTCCCCACAGTCCCGGCCAAACGATGGCAATGTATTTACCGAAGACGGCCATTACACCACCGCGATGCAAGCCGTGGTGTCGGATTTCGCCTTGGCGCAGGTGCGCGCCCGCGACCAATATCTGACCAACCTCTTGCAGACAGGCTATCGCTTCCGCGCGAATTTAGCGACGACTGATGCTGCCCGGATCGCGGGTCAATCTAACGAGGAAGGCGGATGGCGCATCTATGGTGGGACCAGCTTTGACAAGAGCGCTTCCGGTGGGGAACGCTTTGCAGATGTGAAGCTGGAGCAGGACACCACCTATGGCCAAGCTGGCGTCGACTTTAAGACTGAACATGGCCTGTTGATCGGTGGCAGCCTCGATCTAGGCATTGGCTCGGGCGACTATAGCGACAAGGCCGGCAGCGTCGAGCAAAACACAGTCCAAGTCACCGGCTATATCTCAAAACAGCTGAACTCCGGCTTCTTCATCCATGCCACCGCGTCTGGTGGAGGTACCCGCTTTACATCAATTAAGCGGACCACCAATTTGGGGGCCACTGCTAAGGCGACTGCGACAGGTGATACAAGTGCCCAGTATCAAAGCGCCTCCATCGGTCTAGGCCAAACAACGCGTATGCGGGGCTTGATTGTGACTGCCGACGTCCAGCTTTCGACTGAAACCACCAAGATCGAGGGCTATCGCGAAGATGCAGGTGTGCTTGCACTATCCTATGGAGATTCAGAGTTTTCATCAGAATTGGCAAGCATTGGGCTTCGCGTGGAAGGCGAACCCCAGTTTGATCAGATCAATCCGTTTGCATCGCTTAAATGGACGCATGACTTTAATGATGACAGCGTTAAAGTCCGGCTTGGGCCCACGCAGGCAACTATCGTCGACTATGTCACAGAGCGGCCATTCTCCAACGAACTCACCCTGCAATTCGGGGCCAGCTATCAAACCGAAAGCGGCCTTGGCATTCGGGGTGCCCTGACAACCACCCAATATTCTGGCGCGTCCGGCGATTGGGGCACAACGGGTATTGTCATCCTCGTGAACAAGAAACTTTAAGCCGAAAAATCTTGGCCCAGCCTGTGATCGCGCGTGATGGGTTGGGTCAAGTCCATACTTGCCATTTTGTTCAATTGCGCCAACAAAGAGTCCTTGCGCCGTTACATTTCCGTTTGCGAATACGCTTGGACCTCATCCTCATGATAATCACCCCTCTTCTTCTCCAGCGGCTGATCGCCTTGCCTTATCTGATCTTGGGCGGGTGGTGTTTGTTGGCACCGCATATGGTGGAGGGGTTGATGATTAATCCGGCCTTTCAGCATTTGAGCACAACCAGTGCGCTCTTGATCGGTTGTTTTGGAGCGCAGGCGGTTTTGGGGGGGCTGTTCATTTGGTTTAGCCGCTTTAATGCGCAGACCTTCCTTGTCTATGCCTTTGCCCTCTTGCCGTTTTTTGTTTTCAATTATTGGTTTGTGTTTGAAATCCCAGTTTTTAACCGCTGGATGGCGCTCGACCTCGGCTCCAATGCCCTCATGCTGGGCCTCACTTTGTGGGGCTGGCGGTTAGCGCGCAAACAAGAGGCGTCGGTTGCCTAGCCCAGTGGCTTAAATGCCTGCCAGGTGGCATAGGCCAGAAATGGCAGGCCAATCAGATCGACCAGCGCGATGCTGCGCAGGCTGGACGGAGAGCCCGCCGCCCAAAATAGCCATAGAAATGAGAGCATGCTGAAGCCAACGGCGATGGTCGCTAGCTGCCGCACCTCGGGTCGCACGATAGACCATGCGCAAATCAGGCAAACCACCAAAAACAAGGCCGCCCGATGCTGGAACAGCAAAAAGAGCGGCGAAGTCGCCTCTACTCGATAGAGCTTTGTGATCAAGGCAGGCCGAAACAGCGCCAAAGCCGGAATGATATGAACAAGCAAAAGCGCGGCCCAACTTATTTGCGTGAACATCTATGTTTCTCCTGCTTCAACCGGGCCAATAGAATATCCTCTTGTAACATGTCAATAACATGTTACAAAGATTTTTATGGACCAGACCTCAAACCCACGCCAAAGCGATCAGGCCCTAGCGCGCCTGAAGCACGAGATCATTTCTTGCCGTCTGGCACCAGGCGCACATTTTTCGGAGGTCGAATTGTCCAGCCGCTATGGCTTGGCGCGCGCGGCGACTCGCGCCGCGCTGACACGTTTGGCAGAGACGGGTTTGGTGCAGCCTGTGCCCCGGCATGGATTTGTGGTGACGCCGATTACCTTGGCCTCGCTCAAAGACCTGTTTGAGCTGCGTTTGATGATTGAGCCTCAGGCAACGGCTATGGCGGTTGGCAGGCTTGATCCAGCGCGCCTTCGGGCCGTGAATGCCGCGCCGCAACTGGCGAAGACACCCGGCGATCAATTGGCCTTTGTGGACAGCAATCGCGCCTTCCACGGCGAAATCGCCAAGGCCGCCGGCAATCGAAGGCTTGCGGCACTGCTCGAGACTCTGGCTGACGAGATGCAACGTCTCGTGCATCTTGGGCTGTTCGGTAGGCCGGGTAATGAAGCCAATCAACGCGATGCCGATGCTCAACACGAGGCCTTAATCGCTGCTTTTGAGGCAGGTGACGCCAAGGCGGCAGAACAAGCTGCCCGACATCATATTGAACATTCGCGCGCCTTGGCGATGGATGAAATCATGAAGGGCTTGGCCCCATTGGAATTGGCATAAAGGGGGAGAAGCCCATGTTTTCGCGCGGCCACGATATCAT
>CALRLV020000240.1:0-4857 GCA_943368895.1 Ferrovibrio terrae | reverse complement strand
TCCGCCAAGCAGGCGGCAAGTTCAAATCCCTGCATGATCTGGCTGAGCGTGTCGATCCGCGCGTGCTGGGTAGGCGGACTTGGGAGACTTTGGCCAAAGCCGGGGCCTTTGATTCGATTGAGCCCAATCGTGCTTTGGTGTTTGCTTCGTCCGATCAATTGGTAGCCCATGCCAATGCGGCCGCCTCGGATCGCCAAAGCGCCCAGACGAGCCTGTTTGGCGATGCCGCGCCCCCTCCGCGCGCACCTTTGCCTGGCGTCAAACCTTGGTCGGCGCAAGAACGTCTGGATAATGAGTTTGCCGCCCTTGGCCTCTTCCTGTCGGGCCACCCATTGGATGATTTGATTGAAGCTTTGCGGCGTAGGCAGACGGTTTTCTTCTCCGAAATTCAGTCCAAAATGCAGGGATCAGACGCGATTTTCCGCATGGCGGGCGTCGTGCGAGCCCGCAAAGAGCGCCCGGCGCGCGATGGCGGCAAGTTTGCCTGGGTGACTTTGAGTGATCCGACAGGTGAGTTTGAAGTCATGATTATGCCCGAGACGCTTAATGAAGCCCGCGATTACCTCGACCCTGGCACCTCGGTCAGCTTCCGGGCCAAAGCGCGCCTGCGCGATGGCGATTTGAAACTGTCGGCTGAGAAGATCGAGCTTTTGGACCAAACCGACATGTCCGGCTGTGCCGGAATCAAAGTGTTCCTCGCGAGAGGCGCACCGATAGAAGAATTAGCCCGCGTGACTGAGACTTTGCGCGGTGCCACCTCATCCAGCTTTGGCGAATTGCGTGTCGTCGTTGAATTGGCCGATGGCCGCGAAGTCGAAATCCAAGCTCCAGGCCGTTTCCCCATCGACGTGGCGGCGCGCCGGGCGTTGAAGAGCGCCTCTGGCGTGGATTTGGTGGCGGAGTTTTAGGGGGGGGCGGCTTTTAGCCAAGGATCGCGCAGCAAGGGCTGCGCCTGTCGACGCGGTTGCAGGCGCAACTTTTGTTGCGCGCTCCAAGGCTGCGTGACGAAGGGATGCGGTTTTTATGGGGATGACTTGGAACGGCTCAATACGTCGCTTCGCTTGCCTTGAAGCCGCCCGGCAATTCTGTCTGCGCAAGATATGCGGTCACAAACTGAAAGAAAGCTTTTGCCAAGGCATAGCCTGCGGCAAAGGTTGTCCACGAATAGAAGTGCATCAACCGGACCAATAGCAACGCGGATGGGCAGTCCTGAACGCCAAAAGCACTATTCCCCAAATCAAGATTATTTCGCTAACTTGACGCCTGATCTAAAAAAGGCGTTGTGGCTGCCATCTTGTTTAATTGGACTGTCGAAGGATCGATGAATTCATTGCTTTCTCCAGCGCTGGTCTCAGGGGAGCAGATCTTATGGCAAGGTCATGCCTTCCGAGGGATTTTGGTCCGGCCTATCGATTTGTTCTTGGTGCCACTAAGCCTTGCTTTGGGAGGCTTTGCCTTGGTGGTGCTCGCTCGTGCAGGGCCGGGGATCGGAGACGTATTGCTTGCGTTGATTTGCCTAATGTTTTTGCTGTTTGGATTGTATGGTGCTGTCGTTAGATTCGTAGTCGACGCCATTATGCGCCAGAAAATCGCCTATTTCGTTACGAACAAACGGGTCCTAATGGTCGACAGTCGGAACGGATCGACAACTCTTTCTCTCAATATTGCCTGCCTTCCCGCCCTAGATATTGAGGAGCGTGCAGATGGTTCTGGAACCATCCGCTTCGATAGGCCTGTAGGTTGGTGGACGGGCAATTTGGCAGCAGACAAGGGTGGGGCAATGGACCAGATCGAAAGCAATCTGGATATGGTTTGGCAGCCCATGCTTGATCCAACCCCCCAATTTATCCGGATTGCAAATGTTCGCGCGGTGTTTGACTTGATAAAAAGTCAGACAGGCGGTTAGCGCCATAGGCGCGTTCCATGAATGGAGTGCACCATGGTCAAGCAATCCATGAGCTCGCTCATGTTGGGTCTTAGCAACATGACTTGGAACGCCTTCAAGCCGCACTCCGCTTGCCTTGAAGCCGCCCGGCAATTCTGTCTGCGCAAGAAATTCGAAGGAAGCCTTTGCCTAGGCATAACCTGCGGCAAAGGCGTTCCTAGGCGAAAAGAGATGCCATTGGTGCGCAGACACGCCCGTGCATTCCCATCGAAATGGCACCCTAATTTCAGCCAAGCCGGCCCTAATAGCGCCGATAAAGCCCTGCCAGCACGCCTTGAACCTTGACGCGATCTGGCCCGAAGATACGGGTCTCGTAACGTGGGTTGGCGGCTTCCAACGCGATGGATTGGCCCCGGCGACGCAAGCGCTTCAACGTGGCTTCTTCATCATCAACAAGGGCAACCACAATATCGCCCGATTGGGCATCATCGGTACGGCGGATAATGACAAAATCGCCTTCCAAAATGCCCGCATCAATCATGGAATCGCCTTTGACTTCCAAAGCAAAGTGCAGAGCAGGATCTAATTGGTCTGGGGCGGCAATCCGGTCGATCTCATGCTGGATGGCCGCGATGGGCACACCGGCGGCAATCCGACCCAGAACCGCAATGTCATTGGCAGCCCGCGGTGGCGAAGGTGGTGCGGCACTTGTGGGCTTAGAGCCCACGACTAATGGGGTAAAGGGCTGGCGGCCCTTGGGTGGGGCGGCGGTTGTGGCGCTATCAGGCAGCTTCAACACTTCCAAGGCCCGTGCCCGATGCGCCAGGCGCCGCAAAAAGCCACGCTCTTCCAAGGCGGTGATGAGGCGGTGAATGCCCGACTTTGATGCCAAGTCCAACGCATCCTTCATTTCGTCAAAAGAAGGCGAGACACCTGTTTCCTTGAGACGCTCATGGATGAAGAGCAAAAGCTCTCGTTGTTTGGACGTCAGCATCAACTTCCCCTATCTTGCGAGGCGCGCGCACACGCTTGGCCCCTGTCAAATCCGCTGGCACCGTGAACGATGCACGAACAAAGTAGCGATGTTCTAACTCTGTTCCGTTTTTACGTCTATAGCCCGCTGTAAATTTTTCCGCAGCCAAAGCACGGTTGACCTGCACATGCCCCTCTCGCCTGTCGGGGCCATGACTGCTAAGTCAGCCGTGATAGGAAAGAAACATGAAAGTCAGATTTGCACCTTCGCCCACCGGCAAGCTCCACGTCGGCAATGTGATCACCGCATTGCGCAATTGGTTGTTTGTGCGCCAACATGGCGGCACTTTCTTGTTGCGCATTGATGACACCGACACGGCGCGTTCTACCCAAGCCTTTGAAGACGGGATCCGCACGGACCTGACGTGGCTGGGCCTGACTTGGGATGAAGAGGCGCGCCAATCGGCCCGCTTTGATGTGTATGACAAGGCGCGTGATCGTCTGATCGCCGCTGGCCTGCTCTACCCCTGTTATGAGACCTCCGAAGAATTAGACCGTAAGCGTAAGATTGCTTTGTCGCGTAAACTGCCTCCAGTCTATGACCGCGCAGCCCTTGCCCTGACGGATGCTGAAAAGGCCGCCTTTGAAGCTGAAGGACGCAAGCCGCATTGGCGCTTTAAGCTCTCGGGCAAGCGAGTTGCCTGGCAGGATTTGATCCGGGGCGCGCAAACGGTGGATACGGCCTCTATGTCGGACCCAGTGTTGATCCGCGAAGATGGCGCTTATCTCTACACGCTGCCTTCGGTCGTGGATGACGTGGATTTGGGCGTGACGCACGTTATCCGGGGCGAAGACCATGTGACCAATACCGGGGCACAAGCTGAGATTTTTGAAGCGCTCACCGGCGGCACCCGCCCAGAGTTTGGCCACTTTCCGCTGTTGGTGGGGGCTGACGGTGAGACCTTGTCTAAGCGTATTGGTTCGCTATCGGTTGAAAGCCTGCGCGAGCAGGGGGTGGCTCCTCTAGCGGTATTGTCCTTGATGGCGCGGATCGGCACGTCTGACCCGGTTGAGGCGGTCGATAATCTGGATGCTTTGGTGGCAGGTTTCGACTTTGGCAAGATCGGCCGCGCGCCTGCCCGATTTGACCCCGAAGATGTGCGTCGCTTGGATGCGCAATTGCTGCAACATGCCGATTATGGCTCGATCAAACCGCGCCTTGCCGCCATTGACTGTGATTTGGGGGAAGCTTTCTGGCTTGCGGTGCGTGGCAATCTTGCCAAGTTTGACGATGTGGCGCTGTGGGCAAAAGTTGTCCAAGGCCCAATTGAACCGCAAATTGACGAGCCGGACTTTATCGCCACCGCGCTGGGTCTTTTGCCAGCTGGGCCATATGATGAGAACTCTTGGTCAGGCTTTACTGAAGCCGTGAAGGCTGCCACTGGGGCCAAAGGAAAGGGCCTCTTTATGCCCTTGCGCAAGGCGCTGACAGGCCAAGAACATGGACCGGAGATGAAGAGCCTCTTTATGCTGATCGGGGCAGAACGGGCGGCTGCACGATTAAGTGGACAGAAGGCTTAAGGGCGCAGCCCTTCGCGGTCATCTTTCCAGTTTTCAGCGGCGCAGCGAGCATGGAAATAGGGCGTGCCATAGACTTTGAAAAAGTCTTCAGACACCTGCCAGCAAGCATCCCACCAACTCCCTTCGGGCGCGGGCATGACCCCCGTATTGCTTTGTAGCGCCCAAGACATGCTTTGAATGGGCCCGAATATGTCGTGGATCATGGTCCAAGAGGGGGGGGTGTTGATATAGTTTTCGCCGATCAAGCGCCCAAATCGCTTGGCCCAGAAACTGAAGATATAACGGATTAGCAAGGGGGCCGTGGGCAAGGTGCCCCCTTCTTCCACCCGCGCAATCAGCCCGAACTGGATTGAGCCCAGCCGCAAACTATCGGGATCTGTGTAGGTCTTTAGCGGTCGAAAGATATAGGCCGCCATCCG
>CALRLV020000239.1:0-4908 GCA_943368895.1 Ferrovibrio terrae | reverse complement strand
ACCGCCGGATTGATTGCTTTGTATGTCATTGACGGCATTTGCTCAATCGCTACAGGCTTTGCGCTCAACATCATCCCCAATACCGTTCTGGCGGCCATGTATCTGGTTGGCATCACTCAAAGCGGGGCGCTGAAACGCTAAGAGGCTTCTCGGCACATGCAGGAAAGAGAAAATCATATGGATGCGCTCAGAACCCCAAACGACCGCTTTGAAAACCTGCCTGATTTCGATTTTGCACCATCTGAAATCAGCGACCTCGCAGGTTATGAAGGTTTGCGCGCGATCTATGTAGATGAGGGTCCGGCTGGGGCCGATGACGTCTTCCTATGCCTCCACGGTCAGCCGACCTGGAGTTATCTCTACCGGAAAATGATCCCGGTGTTTGCGGCCGCTGGCGCACGCGTCATTGCGCCTGACCTCTTTGGTTTCGGCCGATCCGATAAGCCAGTTGATGAAGAAACTTATGGTTTTAACTTTCATCGCAATTTTCTCATTGGTCTCATCGAACGACTGGATCTGAAAAACATCACGCTCGTGGTGCAAGATTGGGGCGGGTTGATCGGCCTCACCCTCCCCGTAGATCCGCGCATCACAAAACGTGTTAAGCGCTTGATCATCATGAACACGACCTTGGCGACGGGCCATCCGCCCAGCGAAGGCTTTATGGCATGGCGCGCTTACTCTGGCGCGAGGCCCGACTTGGCTGTCGGGGCTCTCATGCAGCGTTCGACCCCACATTTGAGCGCAGAAGAAGCGGCCGCCTATGACGCCCCCTTCCCTGATGCCAGCTTCAAAGCGGGGGTAAGAGCATTTCCCAAGCGCGTGATGACGCACTCCGGCATGGAAGGCGTCGATACATCGTTGGAAGCGCGCACGTTCTGGGCTGAGCACTGGCAAGGCCAAAGTTTCATGGCTTGGGGCGCGGCGGACCCCGTCTTCGGTCTCGACATCATGAACGACATGCAGCAGCTAATCCGGGGCTGCCCTGCCCCAATGATCATTCGCGATGGTGGTCATTTTGTACAGGAATGGGGTAAGGAGATCGCTGAAGCAGCGCTGCGGAGCTTTCACTCAGGCCTTGGTCGGGCTGGCTAAGGTTGCGACACAATCAGCCGCAATTGACAGGTGATAAAGGCTTGGTCGCGCAAATGGCCATATTTTTTATCCCAAGTGCCATCTTCTAGGTCGGCTTTAAGCTGGGCAACAAAACGGTCTTCAACACCCTTGGCCAAGAAGTTCCAAGCACTTTGAGATCGCCGCACAGCCTCTACCAGAAACGCCTCTGGCCGCCCGTAAAGCGCCACCTGAAAACGATCGGTGCAATCAAGCGCCACCGGTAAATCCATGACTTGGCAAGCCCCGCCAAAGCCTGCTTCGATCCGCTCAAGGCTGGGATAGCGCTGTTTTTCAACGACGCGCATTTCCGGTACATAATCAACCATCCAGAAATCAGTATGGGCATCAGGATCAAAACTCATCACCAAGCATGGCCCCCGCGTCACCCGGCGCATCTCGACCAAGCCTTTCGCAAGATCAGGCCAATGATGGATAGTCAACATCGCCATACTCGCATCAAAGCTTTTATCATCAAAGGGAATATGTTCGGCTGTCCCAATGAGGGCTGGGGTTAAATTTTGCGAACGTTGGCTGCGCATCGTCGCCGAAGGCTCAATCGCAACCACATAGCGATCCACTGGCTCATAAGATCCTGCGCCAGCTCCTAGGTTTAGCACGGTGCGTGCATCGCCCAACGCTTGATGTACCACCGCCTCGATCCGCGGATCAGGCTTTCGGATTTGGCTATAGGCTTGGGCCTGACGGTCATAATCGGCAATTGTATCGCGCATCCAACGTTCAAAGCGCAGACTTGCACATAAGACAAGGGCTTATAAAGTCGAAAGACCGGCCACCTTCGGCAGCCGGTCTTCCAAACTATCCATGATCGATAATACTATTCGTCCAAGCGGCGCTTAAACGTCTCTGGCAAGAAGAATAGACCAAGGATTGCTGTCAACCCGGCGATAAGAACGGGGTACCATAGGCCGTAATAAATGTCCCCAGTTGCGGCGACCATGGCAAAGGCCGTGGTAGGCAGGAAGCCGCCGAACCAGCCATTGCCGATGTGATAGGGCAAGGACATAGACGTATAACGAATCCGGCTTGGGAAAATCTCAACCAAGAGAGCCGCAATTGGTCCATAGACGGCGGTTACCAACAGCACCAGATAAACCAAGATGGCGATCACCAAAGGCTTATTCATGGCAGCTGGATCGGCTTTGGAGGGATATCCCGCCTTAGCCAAAGCAGCTTTCACACTGTCCTGATAGGACGTAATCGCCGCTTTGCGATCAGCCCCAGCGACAACAGCTGGATCTGGTGCCGTGAAGGTTTCATTGCCAATCTTGATCGAGGCAATTGTGCCTGCAGGTGCATCGACCTTCGAATAGCTGACACCACTTTTGGCCAAGAAAGATTTGGCAATGTCGCAGCTCTTGGTATCGAATTTATTTTTGCCTACAGGGTCAAACTGAACTGAGCAATCGGCATTATTGACGACCACGGTTACCGGTGCACTCGCCTGTGCCTGGGCCAAAGCGGGGTTGGCGGCTTTGGTCAGGGCATGGAAGGTTGGGAAATAGGTCAGGGCTGCCAAGGCACAACCAAGCAAGACAATAGGCTTGCGACCAATCTTGTCCGACAACCAACCAAAGAACACAAAGCCAGGAGTGCCGATCATCAACGCAATGGCGATCAGGATATTGGTGCTAGCCCCATCTACTTTTAGCATCTTTTCCAAGAAGAAAAGCGCGTAGAATTGGCCTGTGTACCAAACTACGGCTTGGCCGGCGACCGCGCCAAAAAGGACGATGATCACCCACTTCAGATTGCCCCATTTAGCAAAAGCTTCGGTCAAAGGTGCTTTCGAGGTTTTGCCTTCGTCCTTCATTTTTTGATAGACGGGGCTCTCGTTCAACTGCATGCGGATCCACATGGATACGGCCAACAGGATCATCGAGACGAGGAAGGGCACGCGCCAGCCCCAGGCCTTGAAGACCTCTTCACCCAACAAAGTACGGGTACCAATCACGATCAATAGGGCAGCAAATAGGCCCAAGGTCGCTGTGGTTTGGATCCAGCTGGTGTAAAGGCCGCGTTTGCCTTCTGGCGCATGTTCGGCGACATAAGTCGCTGCACCGCCATATTCCCCGCCCATTGCGAGGCCCTGTAATAGGCGCAGGCCGATCAAGATAATGGGGGCTGCGACACCGATGGTGGCATAGGACGGCAAAAGACCGACCGAAAAGGTTGCTAGGCCCATCAAGCCCATGGTCACTAAGAAAGTGTTTTTCCGGCCTACCATGTCGCCAATTCGGCCAAACACAAGCGCACCAAATGGGCGGACCGCAAAGCCAGCCGCGAAAGCACCAAGAGCGAAGATAAAGCCCGTTGTTTCATTCACGCCCGAAAAGAACTGGGCAGAAATATAGGTAGCCAGCAAGCCATACAGGTAAAAATCATACCACTCAAATACGGTCCCGAGCGAGGATGCCGCAATCACCAGCTTTTCATTCTGCCCTTTCACCGGAATAGCCGCTTGGCCTCCAGCAATTTTCGGCATGGGTTCTATGTTAGCCATGTCTCTCTCCCTCCATTTTTTCTGTTAGAAACTATACTTCGCCAAGAACTCGAGCCTGTCGAGTGAGCCGTCCGCGCCGCTGACGACCTCTCGAACGCCGTGGCGATACTCTGCTCCCAAATCCACGCCTTTGACGGGGGAGTAGAATAGATTGGCCGAGACGCTCCACGCCTGCTTGTTGAAGTTTGCCAAGCTGGCCAAAGCCAGTCCGCTGTCATAATCGACCGTTTGGATACTGCCGGTCAGGGTGGAGCGTAGCTTGGGTGTCCAAGTGACCTTGAGGGCCGAGTAACCACCCAGAATATCGACGTTTTTGAGCTGGCCAGTCGCAGGCACGAAGACGGCATCTGGAGCGAAATTCAGCCCGACATAACGGCCAATGCCAGTGCCATAGGTGGCCATGAACTTCCACTCATAGCGCTTCGCGGCATCCAAATTGACCTTACCGGTGACGCTGACCCCATAGCCTGAAGACGTGTCGCCAATTGCACCATTATCAACAGACAAACGCCGCGCGATCCCTGCGATCGAGATCTCGCCAGCAGCAAAGCTATGGTTCAAGCGAACGATGAAATCTGGCACGGAGTCATCGTCATTCTCGATCAAAGTTGGAGAACCCAGATTGGCGCTTGCCGTTTCAGGGTTTTCTACCGCGACATGCAAAGTTGTGGTTTTGCTCAATGGATAAGAATAACGCACCAATGCTTGGCGGGCGAAGACGATGCCTTCTGTCGGGCCAATATAGTCCGTGGATTCCGGCAAGGTCGCGACATTCTGGAACGTCGTCCAATCCTCGCCAAAGGTGAAGCGGTCATATTGGATATAGGCGCGACGCAGCGCAAAATTATAGCCATTGGTAGTACGTTCATTGCCTTGCGTACCTGGCGAGGTTTGGAAGTCGCCTTCAACATAGCCCTTTAACGTATGACCACTAATGGCGGTTTCGGTGGTCAGCCATAGGCGGGTCTGTTTGGCATTAAAGTCATTGTCGAGGCTTTCTCGCTGGCCGCCAATGGGCGTAGACTGGGGCAAATAGAAGTCTCGCCCCAAATTGCCGGTGGCCACATCGCCATCATTCCAACGGGTGAAGTCAACCGTCGTCTTAAAAAACCCGCCCAACTTTACGGTCGTTGCGCCAACTTTAAAGCCGTCAACCGCGGCTGCTATTGGTGCGACAGGAGCAGCCGCTGGCGTAACATGAATTGCGGCAACGCTATTTGCCAATTCTGCGGTTCTAGCTTGGGTGAGTGCGGCATCTGCGCGTAGTTTTT
>CALRLV020000238.1:0-4912 GCA_943368895.1 Ferrovibrio terrae | reverse complement strand
TGTCCGACGCCGAGGATGCAGGCCTACGCGCCCTAGGGCCCCGCCATGTGCAAGATGCGATGACTGGGCGGGTATGCGGCCTAGCTATGGCGGCATTACAGGCTGGTGACCATGTGTTCTTGGTCATTCGCTTGAAGCAAGCCGTCCCTCTAAGCCTGATTTTTGCGCCTAAGGCAGCCCCTTGGCCATTTGCCTTGCCCGCTGATGGGACGCTAACCCCTGTGCCAGCACCCGGCGGGGTCGAAGGTCTAGCTTGGGCTACCGATCGCGATCCAGCCCTTGCGTGGACGGCCCGCTTTGGGCCAGCTTTGGCCATGTCTGCAGCTGGCGGGGAAGCCCCATTTTTAAGCTTGCGGGCCAAGGCGCTGGTTTTGCGGTGGGACAATGGCGACGTTGGTACAGCTGCCCTTATCGGGCGAGAAATTTGCCTCGCGCTCGCGAAAGCTTAAGTCGCTACGGAAGTGTAATGAGGCTCTATTCTTTCCGGCCCAGTCGCTTAAGCTGACCGCAACAAAAGAACTCGAGGGGAGGATGCCTATGTGGCGATGGCTTATCTGTGGCGTCTTGGGCTTAGGTCTTGGCGTGGGCTCTGCATTGGCTGTCTCCGGCGGCCTGTTCAGTGACGCAAAGCTTGTCTCAGGCCGTTGGTCGACCGATCCAACGGTAGGGGCTGCGGCTGCAAACCCGTGGCTGCGCGCTACAATCGCGCGGGTTGGCCTGTTGGCACTCACCAAGGAAGAGACGGTCTATTTCAACCGCGACGTCGATGATGACGGCGCGAAGCTGGTTGAAGGCTGCACCTATGCTTTGAGCGGTGAGGCGATCCCGACGCGTTGGTGGTCGATTACAATTTACGGGGCCGATCAGATGTTGCCGATCAATACGGATGCGGCAAGCTCCATCGATGCCACCCGCGCCCTTGTCGCCCCTGCTACGACTTGGACGGGGACGCTAAGCCCCACACGGCCCACAACGCCCGGACCTTGGTTATCCAGTAAGGGCGGTGGCACTTATTCCTTGACCATCCGTCTTTATAATCCGCAATCGGTTGAGAAGTCCGCACTGCAGGCCTTGAAGTTACCCAATGTCAAAAAGGTCTCCTGCACCCAAACTCCAGCTTCGGGAGGGGCAAACTAATGGCGCAAGAGAAAAAGAAGCCTAGCTGGCTGAAGCCTTTGGCATTTGGGGCATTGCTCGCGGTGTTGGGTCATTTGCTGACCATTGGCCTGATCCCTAGCGTGATTATGAATATTGCGGTGACGCGCATTGCCGAAGCCTCTGGTGGTGTTAATCGCCTCGCGCATGGTAATATGGTCACGCCCCAGAACCAGCAAATTGTGCGTTCCTCGCCCGACCTCGCCTATTCCACTTGCGCCCTCGACCTCAGCAAAGGCCCTGTTCGGGTTTTTATCGGCAAAGGGGCTGACTATACCTCAGCAGCCTTTTATGCGGGCAATACCGACAATGTTTTCACCCTGAATGATCGCAAAATCGGGCCAGAGGGTGCGCAGATTATGGTGGTTTCGGCCAGATCACCGATTGCCGCCAAACCTGGCGAAGTTGTTGTCAATCTGCCAAGCGATAAGGGCCTATTGTTGGTTCGTCGTCTTGCCCCCAGTGCTGAGGCGTTCAAGCGCGTGCAAGGAGAGCGCGCCAAGGATTTTTGTCGTATCGTTACAGATGGGATGTGATGGCCGACCTGATCCAGACTCCGATTGAGGTCTTTGAAACTCAGGGCCGAACCGCGCGCGTTTATCACCACGGGCGCGAACCAATCAAAGTGGTGGTGCTAGACGATTATCTGACGGATCCTGAAGCGATTATGGACCTTGCTTTGGCAGGGCCATCTTTCGCGCCGAACGGACCTTTTTATCCAGGTATTCGGGCACCAGTGCCGCCATCATCCTTTCAAACTTTGCTTGGCCCCTTGGCGGAAATCCTGCCGCGGTGCTTTGATTATTCGGCACGGGCTGGATTGCGCGAGTGCAATTTCTCGCTCGTGACGACGCCTGCAGATCAGTTGCAACCGATCCAGCGTTTGCCGCATTTCGACAGCCTCGAATATGGCCGCGTAGCCGCACTTCTCTATCTTTGTCGTGGCGAGAACCAAGGTGGCACAGCCTTTTACCGGCAACGCAGCACGGGATTTGAAAGTGTCGATGCGGGCCGCTTTTCAGCCTTTGAAGCGGCCTTGCATGCTGATGTGGCAAACCATGGTCTGCCGGATGCCGCTTATATTGACGAGACCAGCCCGCTTTATGAGTTGATTGGCCGCCATCAGGCCCGCTTTAACCGCATGATTGTCTATCTCAGCTCCAGCCTCCACTGCGCCCATATTCCTGATGACTTTGTTTTTGATCCAAATCCTGCCACGGGACGGCTGACGGTGAATGCGTTTCTGGGTATGGATTGAGGGCCAATTGGCCCTCTATTTTGTGAAGGTTGTACATGGTTTCGCGTCGCACCTCGCTCCGGTCACTGGTTGCCTCAGTCCCGTTTGCGGCGTGGCTGTTGGGGCCCTTGAAATCTGCTCAAGCAAAGCCCGCTGCGGGTTTGCAGGGCCGCTGGGGCGGGCAATTAGTTGCAGGCTCGGTTACACTACGGCTGGTCTTGGTGGTGCAAGATGGCCAATTGCCGACTCTTTACTCAATCGATCAAGGTTCGCAGCCTATTCCAGCCAATAGTGGGACAGTGGGCGAGACGTCGTTGGATGTCACATTTGCCGCGGTCAAAGGCCGTCTGGCGCTAAAACTTTCAGAGAAAGGCCTTCTGGAGGGCACGTGGTCGCAAGGAAATACATTGCCTTTGACCTTGTCTCGCTTGGCAGAAGGGGCCGTCCCGGAACAGAGCAGTCTTAAGGACTTAGGCGATCTTCAGGTCGAAGTAACTGCTGGTCAAGCCAAATATAAAATTCCGGCCTTGGCTGGCGGGTTTATGGTCTTACGCGGGAAGGCCGCAGAAGGCCGCGAAGCCGTGGCAGGACAGCTCGATGTGACTGACCCGACGCCAGTCCGGGAAGGACAGCTTTGGCACGTCGGGTCTATCACCAAATCCATGACGGCGACCTTGGTGGCCCGCCTTGTCGAGCGGGGTTTGTTGACATGGGACATGAAACTGGCCGACGCATTTGGCGCGCTCGCACCCGATATGTTGCCTGCCTATCGCGAAAGAACTTTGGCCCATTTGATGACCGGCCAGACCGGCATGCCCACCAATCTATCGCCTTTCGATATGCTGGCACAGGCGGGGGCAGACTCGCCTCGCGATGGCCGATTAGCGTGGGTGAAAAAGGCATTCGCCTTATCGCCCCAAACCGGCATGGTATATCCAAACAATGGTTATGTGCTGGCCGGGGCGTTGTGCGAGGCTGTGACTGGCAAGGCCTATGAGGATTTGATGGTGGAGGAAGTGTTCACCCCTTTGAACATGGTCTCTGCTGGCTTTGGTCCGCCGCCTTCTGGTAATCCGCAAGGCCATAGAAAGGCTTTGTTGGGTGGCCGCTTAGTGGCAGTGGGTGTTGATGCGGGTGCTGATAATCCTGCGTCTATGTCACCAGCAGGTGGCGTGCACATCTCCATCTCAGATCTGCTCGCCTTCGGCCTTGCCCACAGCCTTGGCCATCAGGGCCAGCGTCCGGATTATCTCAAGACCGAAACATGGCGCTATCTGCACACCCCGCCGCCCAGCGCCAATTACGCGCTAGGCTGGGTCAAGCGACCAGACGGTAGTCTTTGGCATAATGGGTCCAACACATATTGGCTGGCAGAGCTGGGTTTTGATCCAGCAAAGCCAGTGGCAATCGCGGCCGCAGCCAATCGCTTCGATGCTGGTGAAGCACTTGGGCGGGCCATGGCCGCAGCTTCAAAAGAAGCCATGACCCGCTTGGGTAAAACCTAATCCTCTAGCTTAAAGCTGATCGTGTAGCGGGCAGGATAGGCGACCGCGATCCCGTCGATTGTTTGGGGCTGGAACGTCCAAGCCTCCACCGCCTTGCGCGCGGCCTCTGCGAAGCCGTAGCCCTTAGGTGCTTCATTTACCACCATGAGATTGGCCACTTTGCCTTGGGCGGTAACCGTGAAACTCAACGTCACTTCGCCGGAGATTTCCCGGTCGAGGGCTTTGCGCGGAAAAGCCGGATTTGCCCCAGCTTGGCGGACTGGATTGATGACGAGGGGTGGGGCAGGCGGGGCTTCAGGCACGATCTCTGTCGGCATGGGGCCTACGGCTGGTCCCAATGTCTCGCCGCCCCCCGAGAAGGTCACAGGCCCTTCACCAACAGGCCCAATTGGCAAACTGTCGACCGGACCAAGCGGCAAGACTTCTGTCGTGGCATGTTGTGTTAGCGGCGCATTATTGCTTGGATTTTGTTGGACTTGCTGATTTTTTACGGGCTTTTCTGGTTCGGGCTTGGGCGGGATGATCGGCTTTGGCGGGTCGGGGGGGGCCATGTCGATTGGACGCGGTTCGGGCATTTGAAGCTTTTGCATCGTGGGAACATAGGTTAGCGCAAGGTAGCCAAGGCCAATCCAGAGGATCCCAGACCCCGTGAGAGCGGCTGTTCGGTACAGCATTTTTTGGGTTGGCGGGGCGAGGGCATGGGACTGTTTCAAGACGCAATCTCCTAAAGCTGGAGCTGAGCAGCTGGTTTGCTGACCAGTGTTATAACAATTAAAACAGATTTCCGTAACGTCAAGCACAAACTTTACGTTACGTCATGTTGACGGCAGTGTCATTTTTTCCGGCCAATCCGAGAAAGCACTTTCATTTGAGTTGGTCTTGGCTAAGCTGTCGGCAAATCAAAGCAAAAACAGAGGAAACTGGGATGAGCGAAGCCAATCTGCCTGCGGGCGAAACCTATGACTACATCATCATTGGCGCAGGTAGCGCGGGTTGCGTTTTGGCAAATCGACTG
>CALRLV020000237.1:0-4938 GCA_943368895.1 Ferrovibrio terrae | reverse complement strand
CCGACGTTAGTCCATTTTCACTTGGCGTTGAGATAAACGAGGTCAGCTATGGTGGGCGCCAAGTTGGCGGGGTATTTTGTCCGATAATTGAGCGCAACTGTGTTGTCCCAGCGAGCCGTATGCATACCTTTACAACCGTCGCGGACTTTCAAACTGAAGTGCATCTCAATATTTACCAGGGTGAATCCAGATGGGTGCGTGACAATGTGCTGCTTGGGCAAATGAGTGTGCCTGTTCCCCGCGGCAAAGCAGGTGAAACCTTTTTCGAGTGTCGGTTTAGTTATGATATCAATGGACTGCTGGAAGTTGACGTCCATGTACCAGGGACGGGAGCAAGCAGACAGCTTGTTATAGCCGATGATGAGGGCATTTCGGCCAGTGATCTGGCCCGTCGCCGGGAAGCTCTGAACAAGATCAAGGTCCATCCAAGAGACACCGAAGCCGTTCTATCGACCCTAGCGCGCGCCGGGCGATGTTATGAAGACGCCATCGGTGACAAACGCGTTTGGATTGGTCAAAGGATCAGTCAGTTTGAGGGTGTCCTCTTAGGCCAAGACCCGCGCCCATGTGAACTGGCCCGCGTCCAACTAGAGGCCGAGCTTGATGGGCTGGAAGGCCCATCGTTCCTATGAGTGACACGTTATGAAGAAAGCAAGCGATTGGCAGGTTCTCGGCATTTCGCCACAAAGCGACGGGCGCACTATCAAACGTGCCTATGCAGTGTTGCTCAAGAAGACCAATCCAGAAGACGACCCAACCGCCTTTAAGGTTTTGCGCAGCGCCTATGAAAGCGCTCTGGCAAAATCAAGACATCGGGCAATACCTGCGTTGCAACATGAGGATATACTTGCATCGCATGATGAAGATGCTTTTGTCGGTGAAGCCTTGACACCGCCCCTAGAGGCCGAACTTTCGGGGATTGCGGAAGACAGCGAGAATTTTGCCACTCTTGACCATAAGATTGAACCAGAAACGACGACTTCCCGCGATGTAACGTCATTTCAAGTTCACGAAACGCTGAAGGCAAGCCTTGAAAAGATCATTTCTGGCAAAGGTACGGCATTTGAAGCCCAAGCAGCGCTTGAAGACCTCTTTAGTAGCCCGTCAATGGGAGAACTTACGACTTATGCCGACACGGAAGAGTGGCTAATTGATCTGCTCGAAGACAATTATCCAATGTCAAAAGTCCTCATTAATAGGTCCATCGACTATTTTGGATGGTCAAAGCCCCAAAATCAGACCGGTTATTCACCCGGGCACCGCGCAGTTGTGCTCAAGAGTCAAACAATCGAAGTTGAAGAAGCTGATGCGTTTATCGCCCGCGTTAAATCCAGAAAGCATAAATATCATCGCGCCTATCTTGAAGCCTCAGTAGATCCCGAGACGCGTTCATGGTTTTCCAAAACATGGGGACTAACGCGTCTCAAAAATGTTCACGCTTTTTTCCACGAGATTAATGTCCGTTTTCCAGCAGCATTTGAGCATCTGAACACCAATGCCGTTAATTGGCTTTTCTTTCGTATCAATCAAGTGCTGCCGAATTTTAAGTATTTGCGCTGGTTTGGGATCGTTCTGGGCATTGTCGTTGCCCTAAATGTAATAGATCAACTCTCGAGGAATGACGGGGTATTTAGTAGTACTGCTTACATGCGCAGTCTCGTCGAGAAAGAACCAGAAAACGTCGAGGTTTCGCGCTCGCTTTGTCTAGAAGCGGTAGACAGTTCTTCAGTCTATGCTTCTAAGGCCTCTGGGGCTGCAGTGGCGGAAGAAGCGATTAGGGCGCGCGGCGACTGCTTTCATGCCTTAGCGTTGCGTCCAACCTCATTAGTCCTGCGCAATCAGGTGGCCATTGGTTCCCTGAAAGCAGGGGATTTTCAAGGCGCTCAAGAATCGTTCGAAAGCGTGCTTTTGATCAGTCCTTTAGATCCAATTGCTTTATTCGGAATGGGGTTGACCCTCAAAGCACTTGGCGAATCCCAAAATGAGTGGTTGCAATTCACCAATCAAGCTTTGTCGCTCAGCCAGGGATCCTATAATTTTTTCAAAGACTCTGGGTTTGATCTATTTGACGTCCCGGCCACTTCAACATTGCCTCCTCTGAAAAGCGCGCAAGAGAGGCCTTTCCCGGCCATCGACGTCGCTCCAAAGAAAAGCCGTAATGTCGACCAGTCTTTGATCGATCAAGCTTACCAATATTATGGCTTCACAAACAAATCACCGGAAGGGAAAACAGTCATCGAATGCCTGGCTCGGGTCACGAGGGTCTTTTCAGACTGCAGGGTGCTTTCAGAGACTCCCGAAAATCAAGGGATGGCTGAAGTGCTTATCCACGCTGTTGAACAAATCGTTGTTGAGCCTGCAACCTTGCGAGGTGTGCCGATTGACAATGTGCCAATGAAATTCTCGTTCGAACTCGTGCGACCCTAAGCAAGATCATCTCAAAGCTTGGGGCAATTCGCCGGCACATTGAAGTGCGGTCCCGGCCCGCCCTAATCGCGCACTCTTGGCGCAACGCAGCCATCGAGAATAACTGAAGTCGATCGACCAGCGCGGCGCAGGTCCGCGGGTTCCCTGCCCCCATCTGCACGCTGGGGGTGCCCATGTGGGCGCTGTTTTGCTATGGGCCTGCCATGACTGCCAAGATTTGCGCCCTCTATAAGTTTGCCGATTGCCCGGACTTTGAAGTCCTGCGCGTTGATTTGTTGGCGACGACCAAGCAATTGGGGATTATGGGCACGTTGTTGATTGCGCCAGAAGGTATCAATGGCACGATTGCGGGCCCGCCTGAGGGCATTGATCACTTCGTAAGCTATCTGGAAAATGATCCGATCTTTTCTGGGCGCTTCCGCGATGCGGAGATCAAATATGCGCAAGAGGACAAAAATCCATTTGTGCGCATGAAAGTGCGGCTAAAGCGAGAAATCGTAACATTGCGCGCGCCCAAGGCCGATCCCCGCCAAGTCGTGGGCACCTATATCGCACCATCGGACTGGAATGCCTTAATCGCCGACCCCGACATCGTGTTGGTTGATACACGCAACGCCTATGAGACCGAAGAAGGGATATTCAAAGGCGCGATTGATCCCAAAATCCGTACCTTCACCGCCTTTAAAAAATGGGCCGAAGACAATCTTGACCCGGCACGCGACAAAAAGGTCGCCATGTATTGTACCGGTGGCATTCGCTGCGAGAAGGCGTCTGCCTATCTCCTCGCCGAGGGGTTTGAGAGCGTCTATCACCTCAAAGGCGGCATCTTGGCCTATATGGAGCAAGTGCCGAAGGAAGAAAGCCAGTTTGAAGGCGGCTGCTTTGTGTTTGACTCCCGCGGCGTTGTCGGTGCCGACTAAGTGGGATTAGGTCGGATCAGCTTGTTCTAATAAGCGATAGTGTTCAATGACTTGGCTGTCACAGCTCAGTTTTTTGGCAATCTTGCTCCCCGGCTCAATCACCCGCCAAAACGGCACGACCTGAGCGCTGGACTTGCCTTCAGCCAGATCGGAAAGCGCCACTTCTGCCACTACTTTTAGATAGATCGCCGTGGTAACCGGACAGGTCGCTTGGGCGTCATTCTTGCGCGCCAACTCATTGCGCATCCGCTCAATGCTGCGGACCTCGCCCGGCGGGATGCGCGAAATATAATTCGCAATTGTGCCGGGAGAGCCGATATACATGGTCGTCCCGGTCTTGATACCAGCAAAATCGGTGTGCAGAACGAGAGTCTTAGGGGCTTTGGCCTGATCAAAGCGCTTGCGCCAATCGGTTGGCTTTTTGGGTTTTAGCTTATCGGTATTGGTCATGTTCGTCTCAATTCTGCCGCCGCTTGGTCTCTTGCACCAAGGCATCGAGATAGGCATTGGCAAATGCCCGTGGGTTGAAGAATAGCCGCGCAAAAATACGACCAATCGGGGACGGTGTCGTCGCCTGTTCGGTCACAAAGATGTGGGTCCCCCCGTTAGGCGTCGGCACAAGGCGGCCCTCCCACAGGCCATGATAGCCATAGCTGCTTTCGAACCGCATGTGGATCAAATTGGCCTCGCGCCGGGTCAATTCAAAGGTGATAACCTCCCCTCTTTGGGTGGTTTCAGTCCACGTATTTGCTGTTTTCATCTCGACCTTGGCAAGGTCGGTGCGCCAAGCAGGCTGGCTGTGTTTGTCGAGAATGACGCTTGCCAATTGGGCGGGCGTTGCGGCCACCACACGATCTACTTTGCCAATACGCGTTGCGGGCATGACCAGGCCCGCCACCAGGACCAAGCAAACCAAGCCCACCAAACCACCCAATATCCAAAGTGCCATCTTCATCCGGTCGCTCCCTCACACATGAGAGCGCTCTATGTAGCAAGCAGCCACAGCCATACAATTAGGCTGTGTTTTTGATATATTTTTCAGATTCTTAACTGAATTCACACCCCTAAACAGCAAGGCCGGCAGCTGCGCGAAGGTGGCCTATGATGCCCGTTAACTCATCGCCTTCATGGACTTCCAACAGAAAGCGAAAGCGATCGCTACCGCCAAGCTTGGGTGCCGGTGGCAACGGCGTTTGGCGACAATCTAGCGCCACCAAGCCAAGCCACAAGCGCGCGGTGCCGCGTTTAGGGCAGACCGCCACCGCAAATTGTCTCGTGGTGCCAAGCCCGACGTACGTCTTACGTGGCATCCGTTGCAGGTCGGGGATCAAAGGCTTTAGGGCACAACAAATACGATCAAGTTCACCTGCCCCGACCGGCCCTAAGACGTTTTCGACTGAAAGATCTCCCGGGGTGGGTTCATTTCGTTTTTTCCATTTCCGCACAAGGATTTGGGCAGTGACATGGCCAAGCCCGTGCTGGCTCTTGAGCCATCCGACAGCTTCGCTAGACTTTGTAAATGGGCCCGCTTGGTCGATGCGATTGATCCAGTCCACCAAGGTCAACCCAGTACGCTCGGCTAGATTGCGCA
>CALRLV020000236.1:0-4959 GCA_943368895.1 Ferrovibrio terrae | reverse complement strand
TCGATCACAACACCTGCGACAATCTTTGGGTTCACATAATTAATGAAGCCGCAGGTATCGCAGACTTGCCGCAAACGATCCTCTCCGGCGGGGATTTGTAACGAAAAATTGGTTGGCATCCGGTGACTTATTCCTTGAAAGGGCCATGTATAGCTTGTGAGGTGTCGCGCAGTCGTCAAAAATCAATGATAGGACGCCGACGGAATGAAATGCACCCATTGATGGGGCTCGAAAGGCGAGTAGCGAGATGACTGGTCAAGATCAAGAAGAGACCCCGGTTCAGCCAGCAGTAGACGTTGGCCAACCACCTGCACTGCCAAGCGCTTCGGCGACAATCTTCCTGCTGGATGCCTCCCCCACCCATCTGCTGCACCGAGCGCAACAGGCTGCTGCTGATCTCCATGTTGCCGCCCTTGGAGCTAATGGCCTAACCCAGCGCCAGTTCGCGGTCTTGGCTGTTTTGGCCGCGCAAGACGGCGTGTCGCAAAGTGACCTAGTGGTTCGCACCGGGATAGACCGGTCGACATTGGCCGAAATGGTCGCGCGGATGGAAGCCAAAGGGCTGACGCAGCGTACTAAATCTGTGACCGACAGTCGCGCTAATTCGGTGACGCTGACGGCGACCGGCCGCGCCATGTTTGAAGAGGCGATGCCAAAACTTGCTGAAGTTGATGCGGCAGTGCTGGCGCGCTTGCCCGTTAACAAGCGGGCGGGATTTGTCGAGCTTCTGACCCGACTAGCCTTGCCATTGGCCGCCGTCGATGAAGCCAAGCCCGGGGTCAAAAAGAAGAAAGACAAAAAGAAGAAAAAGAAAAAGGAAAAGAAAGCAAAGTAGGTGCTTTTGACCATCCAAGGACCACTAGACCGCATGGTCTAGCCTTGATAACAAAGGCTTATGGCAGACATTCCTTTAGGGTTTACCCCTCACACCCGCAAAAGCCCCGTCACCGATCCGTGGCAACCGCTGTACGCCCGAAACGATCAAGGCGTTTATGAATTAGGTTTTATCCTCGATACGTGCCATTGTAATGGCCGTGGCCTGTTGCACGGGGGTGTGATTGCCGCGCTCGCGGATAACGCGATGGGCCTATCGCTCGGCATGGCGCGCCTGAAAGGCGGCGAGGCCAAGGAAGGAAAAGCACAATCAGTCTCAGGCATTGTGACGACATCGCTTCACGTCGACTATGTCGACATCGCCCAAATTGGCCAATGGATATCTATTGTGCCCCGCGTTGTCAGCGCGTCACGACGAACAGGTCTTAT
Organism: Ferrovibrio terrae; assembly: GCA_943368895.1. Taxonomy (GTDB): domain Bacteria; phylum Pseudomonadota; class Alphaproteobacteria; order Caulobacterales; family Aquidulcibacteraceae; genus Aquidulcibacter. The sequence continues at coordinate 3,696 of CALRLV020000236.1, read as the reverse complement.
CGATGCATTGATTTATGCTGACGACACACTCATCGCCCGTGCAAATGCCAGCTTTAAAGTCCTCATTTCAGAAACCTAACCATGACAATTCACGATGCAGAATTCCCCCTCGTCCAACCGGTCAGCCCCCTTGGCACGAAAGAGCGATTAATCGCGGCGGCCATGTCGCTCTTTCAAGCCAAAGGCTATCATGGAGTTGCCATCTCCGACATTCTCGAAGCCACGGACCTGCCTAAAGGCTCGCTCTACCATCACTTTCCAGGTGGCAAAGAAGAATTGGCGATTGCGGCCGTTGGTTTCATTGCCGAGGAAGTCGATGCGCGATTGGCAGCTGAATTTGCCAAGAACAAGCGCGCAGGCGCGGTCTTGCTGGAGCTAGCGCATGAATGTGTGAATTGGTTGCGCCGCAGCGACTATACCCAGACCCCGCTCTTGGGCCTATTGGCCGCCAGTCCCGGGGAGAGCGCCCTCACCCAAGCCATTTGTGAGGCACAGAAGCGTTGGTTGGCGCGGTTCGAGGCGGCGCTAGGTGGAACGGAGGATGCACACGACAAAGCATGCCTTGCTCTCGCAAGCCTAGAGGGCGGCATCAGCCTTGCTCGGATGGCGCGCTCGAGTGATCTTTTGATTCGGTCGGTGACTTTGGCCGCGCTCCACATCAATCAGCGCTGATGAGAGGCGGCCGTCAGGAATTAGGCTTGTTCAGCGGCCTGCAGGGCAGCTTCGCTTTGGCGCTCAATCTGGCTAGCCAAGCCTTGCATGATGGTACGGTTGATATCGATCAATGGCTCAACATCTTCGCCCTTTTGCATCACGTCGCTTGAATAGCGGCTGACCCACAAGCTTAGCGAAATGATCGATGCGCGCAGGTTTTCGGGCAAGGCATTATCGGAACTTGCACAATCGGCAGCCATAAACGACCAGACACGCCGGTTCCAATCCAGCGCGTCCATACGGCGTGCAATCTCATGGCGCGGCAGATCTTGAATATCCATCAGAGCACGGGTCACTTGCCCGAACAGCCGATACTCAATCTCACGCGGCGTTTCGACTCGTTGTTGCGCCTTCTGATACGCTCTGAGCGACATGCTCAATCCCCTCCATATTCAGCCGTTCGGCTTCATAATCCATGAGTTTCCGGCATCTGGACAATGCCTTGTAATATTCACCGGTCATGACTTCGCGAGAAACATTCACGCATTCTTCCAACACGGCAGGAACACGAACCACGCTCATGAACTCCGTCATGCGCAGCGCGAATTCATTGTATTGGTCAGGTGATTCTTGACCCTGCAGATACATCAGCATGATCGGCAGATAGATGCGACGGACGGGCGTGTTCGCCTCTTCCAATTGCATGATATCTTTTTCGCGCAGGACCGACGCCTTGTTCTGTAGCAAAAGTGTGGTTCGACGATCTCCGTTTTGAACAACGGCACCATTCAGCACGATTTTTTCGTTCGGCTTCAGGGATAGTTTCAGCGGCATTTCAAGCTCCTGCGTGCCTTAGGCGCTGAGGGGATAACGTCGGTATGACGCAATCTTACAACGCAATTTCCTCAGGCAAGATAAACAAACGTGGTTAACGAATGCCTTCACATGCTGTAGGCCTACTGCGCCTCACATTTTTGTGAGCAAGATACCGCTGGACTGCTTGACCGACACTGACGCGGCAGGCAACCAAGGCACGCAAGCGTGGCGGTTCTGCTTCGCGGGGAGATATAAATTGGCGGATTGGTTTGCATGGATGGCGACAGCAGACGGCTGGGCCTCGCTGGCGACTTTAACCCTTTTGGAAATCGTCCTTGGGATCGACAATGTGATTTTTATCTCCATTGCCGCTTCTAAACTTCCGAAAGAACAGCAAGCCACAGCGCGCCGCATGGGCTTGGCGCTCGCCCTAATCCTGCGCATCATTCTGTTGTCGATGTTGGTGTGGTTGGCTGGGTTAACCAAACCACTTTTTGCCATCATGGGCCATAGCTTTTCAGCCCGCGACTTGATCCTGATCGCTGGCGGCGGCTACCTCTTGTATAAAGCGACCATCGAGATCGGCGAAATCGTGCGCTCGAAAGGCGTCGAAGACCATGCGGGCCCAAAGACGAAATCGTCAAAGCTTATGGTTGTTGTTGCGCAAATTGCCGTGATTGATGTCATCTTCGCCATCGATTCGATCGTCACCGCGATTGGTATGTCCAGCAATCTCGCCATCATGGTCACCGCAGTCGTCATTGCCATTGCCGTGATGATGTTTGCGAGCGAAGCCGTATCTGCCTTTATCGACAAATATGAGACGACCAAGATGTTGGCTTTGGCTTTCCTCTTGATTGTCGGCATGGTCTTGGTCGCCGATGGTTTTGGGCAACATATTGAGCGCACCTATCTCTATGCCGCCATTGCCTTTTCCGTCATGGTCGAGGCCCTCAATATCGCCGTCAAACGCAAGAATGAACGCGAAGGCCAGGATGGCGAGGGCATTTAGGGGTCGAAAGACGTGGTCGCGCGCAGCAGGGCGCGCTCCCGCTTCATCGCCAATGCGGCGGGATCGCTACAAAAGTGTGATCGTGGGCTTTGGCCAACGGCGTGGTGGAGGCAAGGGCGGTGGTCTTGATCGGCTTTTCTGCGTGATTTGAAACGCCATCGCGTCAAACAGGCTGGTGGGTTCTGTACCACAGCCGCGCATGACGCGACGGTGATGATAGGGCGCTATCAATAGACCATGATGGCGCCGAGCCAAGCTGAAAGCTAGGCGCCGCGCTTTCGCAACTGGGTCATGGATGATGGTTTGAAGATAATCCAGCTGCCGCCACCAACGGCCAATCGGCACGGTTACGGGTGGCAAAGCAGCGGCATAGGGGGACGGCTCTGATGGTCCTGGCGCGACAAGCTTTTCCTTAAAGTCAAACGTGTGGGCCCCGCGAGGGGCGGGAAATATCCGTAAAAACGGCCTTTTGGCGCGCACTTTCCACTTTCTCGCGCGTGCCAGATTTTCAGTTTGATCCTTGGCAACCAGATCAGGCTCTATATCCAGCGCCATCAAAATCAAGACACGCCGCAAGAAAGCCTCCAGCGCCCGAACCCCTTTGCGCAAGCGCGCCGCTACCGCCTTTCGCACAAATGCCGGCCGCCACAATAACTCGCTTGCCCCGCGTACCTGTGCACAAAGGTAAGACGCTTGAGACAGCGCAAAGACAAAGGGGGCCAGAGAAAACGACATCGCCAGATATTCGCGGACGTCATTAGGGGGTGGGATAGATGGGGGTTTGTGCTGCACCAAACGAAAGCCCCTCTCCTTCTGGGGTCGACCTATAGGTCGACGGGTTGGGGTGAGGGGCGAAGAACAGGTCTTGGAACGATTTTGGTGATTCCTAAGGTTCACCAAAACCGCCCGTTAATTGTCAGATGCCAGTCCAGACGCCTCAAGGGACGTTCCGCTGCGCTTCACTTCTGCCCTTGACCCGCCTGAACTGGCGGCCCCCAGCTCTTGTAGTAGCACGCCGTCTGATTGGGGCGGTCAAGATGCTTAAGCGCAGCGAATCTTGACGGCCCCAATCAGACATTCTCACAATCGCAACCAAGCTTTGGGACAGGCATAGCCTGCACCAAAGCTGATCCCAGACGAAAGACGTTTCAGCCTTCGCGCTGGGCGGGCTAAAGCTCCATCTCGATTGTTGCCATTATGCGATCTGTTTCGCT
>CALRLV020000235.1:0-4960 GCA_943368895.1 Ferrovibrio terrae | reverse complement strand
TGCAAGCGGTCCGCATTTGGGTGCCGCTCTGCCGAGACAATCTTCGCGACTGAAAAATCTTTCAGTTTTTCGGCTGGGTCTTCCCAGTGCTCAACCTCTAGGCCGGCCATGGTCATGGCGTCCAACACGGCGGATAGCGGGGCGTCGGTGGCCAAATGATCCTGCAGCCAAGACAAAGTGAATTTCATCGGTACAAATCCCTGAGGGAGCTAATCGGTTTAGTGGGCCTCGGCCCAGTTCAGTGCGGCGCGCGCCTCGACCACCAAAGGCACAGACAAGGCCACTGCTGGTAAAGCAGCCTTCTCCATCACCTGGGCAACCAGAGCGCATGTCGCATCCGCTTGGCTTGAAGGCGCTTCAAATACAAGCTCGTCATGCACTTGCAGTAACATTCTGGCCTGTAATCCCGCATCTTTAAGGGCTTTGGGCAGGCGGATCATGGCGCGTTTGATGATGTCGGCCGCGGCCCCCTGCAAGGGCGCATTGATGGCTTGACGTTCGGCAAAAGCCTGTTCGGCTTGGCTCTTGGCGCTGATGCCCGGCACCCAGCAGCGTCTGCCAAAAATGGTTTCGACATAGGCCTTTTCCCGCGCCATGGCCTTCATCTGATCCATATAGGCCTGAATGCCGGGGAAGCGTTGCTTATAGGTCGCGATATAATCGCGCGCTTCGCCCTGTGGGATCGACAATTGGCGCGCGAGACCAAAGGCCGAAATGCCATAAATAATACCGAAATTGATCGCCTTGGCTTTGCGTCGGATCATCGGGTCCATGCCTTCCAGCGGGACGCCAAACATTTCTGAGGCCGTCATGGCGTGAATGTCATAGCCCTCGATAAAGGCTTTCTTCAGCTGGGGAATGTCGCCAACATGGGCAAGGAGGCGCAGCTCAATCTGGCTATAGTCGGCCGAGATCAAAACATTCCCGGCCTCTGCTACAAAGGCGCGGCGGATTCTGCGCCCTTCTTCGGTACGGATTGGGATGTTCTGCAAATTGGGGTCGGTTGAGGACAGCCGCCCAGTCGCTGCGCCCACCATATTGTAAGACGTATGCACCCGGCCCGTTGTGGGGTCGATCGCGTCTTTCAGATTGTCGGTATAGGTGCTCTTGAGCTTGGCCAAGGTGCGCCAATCCACCAAAGTGCGCGGCAATTCATGGCCTTGGGCGGCCAGATCTTCCAAGGCATCGGCCCCCGTCGCCCATTGTCCGGTTGCCGTCTTCTTGCCGCCGGGCAACGCCATTTTGCCAAACAAAATGTCGCCCAATTGCTTGGGGCTGCCCAGATTAAAGACTTCGCCAGCTTGCTCATGGGCTTGGGCTTCAAGGCCAATCATGCGTTGGGCAAAGTCGAGCGACAGGCGGGAAAGCTCGGCCACATCTACTTTGACGCCAGCCTGCTCCATCCCGGCAATCACTGGCACCAACGGCCGCTCAAGCGTTTCATAAACGGTGGTAGAGCGCTCTTGTACCAAGCGTGGCTTTAAAATGTGCCAAAGGCGCAAGGTCACATCGGCATCCTCGGCGGCATAGGCGGTAGCCCGGTCGAGTGCCACTTGGTCAAAGCTGATTTGCGATTTGCCCGTGCCGCACACGTCTTTGAAAGCGATGGGCTGGTGCGCCAATAAGCGCAGTGACAGATCGTCCATCCCGTGGGAATTGCGCCCGGCATCTAAGGCGAAGCTCATCAACATGGTGTCGTCAATCGGGCTTATGGCAATATTGTGCTGGGCCATGACGGAGACATCATATTTCAGATTCTGGCCGATCTTTAGAACCGCATCATCTTCCAAAATGGGCTTAAGACGGGCCAGAACGTCGGCTAGCTCTAATTGGCCTGGCACTTTCGCGACCGTGTCTTGCCCGCCACCAAAAAGGTCGCCCGTCACACCCACATCGCCCGCCCCGCGATGCCCGACAGGGATATAACACGCAATGCCGGGCTCTACCGCCAGCGATAGACCGACCAATCCGCCACTGACGCTGTTGAGCGACGCGGTTTCGGTATCAAATGCGACATAGCCTTGCGCCTGAATTCGGGCGACCCAGTCGTCGAGACGCGCAAGGCTTGTGATGGTTTCATAGGCCTTGGTGTCGATGGGGCTGTGAACAGATGGCGGTATCGCCGCATGGCTTGCGTGCGCACCATCTGCATTCTGGCCAGAAATAGGTGCAGATGTCGCGATGCCAGCAGGCGCTGTGGTGCCATGATCGGCCTTGTCGGCAACATAGCCATCGCGGCGAAGTCCAGCCTCAACCCGGCCCGTCAGCGTGCGCAATTCCATCTTGCGCAAAAAGTCGAGTAGGACTGTTGGCTCGGGCTCTCGTACCCCAAAATGCTCCAAATGCTCTAGCACGGGAACATCATCCATCAGGGTGACGAGACGCTTAGAGATTTCGATCTGTTCCCGGAACTGGATCAGGGTCTCACGCCGTTTGGGCTGTTTGATCTCGCTGGCCCGATCCAGCAGCGTTTCCAGATTGCCATAAATGCCTAGCAATTCTGCGGCGGTCTTCACACCAATACCGGGCGCACCTGGTACATTGTCGGTGCTGTCGCCAGCCAAGGATTGTACGTCGATCACTTGTTCAGGCGCGACGCCGAATTTCTCCATCACCGCCTCCGGGCCCATAGGCCGGTCCTTCATCGGGTCATAGAGAAAAATTTTGTCGGTGATCAGTTGCATCAAGTCTTTGTCCGACGACAGAATACGGACCTTGGCACCTTTCTCGGCAGCCTGTCGCGCATAGGTGGCGATCAGATCATCGGCCTCATAGCCAGCCAGTTCAATGGAGGGCAGACCAAAGGCGCGCGTAGCTTCCCGGATCATCGGAAATTGCGGAACCAAATCCTCGGGCGCAGGCGGCCGATTAGCTTTGTACGCGGGGTAGATATCGTTGCGAAAGGTCGGGCCAGACGCATCAAAGATCACGGCCAAATGGGTTGGCTGGTCGCCATCGCGCTCATCGGCCAAAAGCTTAAAGATCATGTTGCAAAAGCCCGACACCGCCCCAATCGGCGCACCGTCGCTCTTGCGCGTCAAAGGCGGCAGGCCGTGGAAGGCGCGGAAGATGTAACCAGAGCCGTCAACAAGGGTTACGCGGGAATCGGGGCCAACAGGATGTGTCATAGCGTGATCTTAGGCCAGCAGCCACAGACTTCCAATCCCAAAGTCTTTTGGCCGCACAGGGGTTTTAAGGCCGCATGTGCGTGCTAACAGGCCCGGTCTGCAGGACGCGGCGGGCGAGGCCTGCCCACTCGCATAAGAGCGGTCGGGTTTCGCGTGGGTCGATGATCTCTTCGGCATAAAAGCTTTCAGCGGTGCGGAATGGGCTGCGCAACCCTTCCATCCAGGCTTTGATCTCCGCAAGCCTTGCCGCCGGGTCTGGATGGGCCTCGAGCTCGCGGCGAAAGGCGGCCTCTACCCCGCCATCCATGGGTAAGCTGCCCCAATCCCCCGAAGGCCAGCAGAAGCGGGCCTTGGCGCGCGAAGGGTTGAACATGGCCGAGCCTGCCAGCCCATAGGCCTTGCGCATCACCACCGCACAGAAGGGGACGCGCGCTTGATAAATCGCACTCATCGCACGGATGCCTGCTCGGGTGACGCCGGCTTGCTCATGCTTGCGACCAACTGCAAAGCCCGGACAATCGACGAAATGGACGATGGGCAGGTGGAAGGTGTTCGCAAGGTCGACAAAGCGCTCCACCTTGCGGGCCGCATCCGCCGTCCACGCCCCGTCCAGCACATAGGGGTCGCCCGCCATAATCGCGACGGGCCAACCATCAATTCGGGCAAGGCCTGTTATGATGGACCGCCCCCACGCTTTACCCATCTCAAAGAAGGTGCCTGAATCCACGCAAGCCTCGACGATCTTGCGGCTCTTATAGGGGGTCACCCGGTCGCGCGGCACGATGGAAAGAAGGAATTCCTCCTTCCGATCGGCAGGGTCTAAACTGGGCGCGCGCGCTGGCAAATCATCAACCGAGCCCGGCAAATAGGACAGGAAGCGCCGCGCGTAGGCCATGGCCTCGGCCTCACTATCAACCGCCTCATCGACTACGCCATTGCGAGCTTGGATCTCCCAACCGCCCAAGCCTTCCTTATCAATGTCCTCACCGATGGCTCGCGCCACAGGTGGGCCTGCGACAAAGACTTGGCTGAGGCCTTTGACCATGACCGAATAATGGCTAGCGGCAACCCGGCCTGCGCCCAGTCCCGCACAGGGGCCAAGGGCGAGGGAGACAACCGGGATTTGGCCCATATTGGCGACCACAACTTCCCAGCCCGGTGTCTCAGGTATATAGGTGCGGGGGTCCTTTTCCAGCATCTTCACGCTGCCGCCGCCCCCCGTGCCATCAACCATTCGAATTAAAGGCATGCGATATTCGCCAGCGAATTTTTCGGCTTGGACCATCTTTTGCCAGATCGCGGCATCGGCTGCCCCACCGCGGACGGTGAAGTCATCGGCGATTACGCCAACCGGGCGGCCATCAATCCGTCCACGGCCTGTCACCATATTGGATGGAAGATAGTTTTTGAGTGAGCCATCAGGATGATATTCTGCGACGCCAGCAATCTTGCCAATCTCGTGAAAGCTGCCGGGGTCTAACAGCGCATCCACACGCGCACGGGCAGTGGATTTGCCTTGGGCCAATTGGCGGGCCACGCGCTCTTCTCCGCCCATTTGTTCGGCAAGGGCCTCACGGGCACGGAGTTGTTCGATCTCAGGTTTCCAGCTCATAGCCAGACTGTAACCAGACTTTTCAGTCGTGCAAACAACTAACCCATTATCCGACCAGCAAATAGTCCACTAGGGCACGTTTCTTGGTTGCATCCACGCCCAGACGTTCGAGATATCCATCCAGTCCGCCGTCCCGCCGGTTCATCTCCGCCCAAGCTTCGGCAAGGAAGTCCTTATGCACGCCGACCATGGGCATCAGGGCCTCTGGCTCGATATGCTT
>CALRLV020000234.1:0-4964 GCA_943368895.1 Ferrovibrio terrae | reverse complement strand
TCGTGCCAGGGGCCGTATCAAAGCGCAAATCGCGCTGAGTTGTATTGAAGGTCAGTGCGCCAGAGGCGACGCAAATCCCCGCGCTTGTCGTCAAAGTGGCGGAACACCCTGCAATGGTAGTGGGCCGGATGCTGAATGCACCAGCTGCGGTAGTCAGCGCAACGGTACCTCGGCGAATAACACCGGGGCCCGAAACGACGGCCAAATTGGCCCACGGACCGCGCGTATTGCGCGCATCTGGGGTAAGGCTGCTGGAAAAGTTCGGCTCATCCGCAAAGAAGCTGCGTAGATTGTCTGTCTTGGTGAATTCCTGATCTTCCGCGCGCAGCGCTGTGCGATCGGTGTAGTCCACAAATAGCGAGATATTGCCGCGATCAAAGTCTTTCCCAGCAAAAATGCCGAGGTTGAACTCGCGCAGATTGGTGCCCTCGGCTGCGCCATATTGGGCGTCGATTTTTAAGCCGTTAAAATTGTTCTGGGTCACGGTATTGACCACGCCGGCAACGGCATCCGCGCCATAAATCGCCGCAGCACCATCCAGCAAGACTTCTAATCGCTCTAAGCCTGAAACCGGGATCGCGTTGGAGTTGTAGGTCAGAACCGGCACCGTGCCAGTATCGGATGTGCCTTGGCTGGTTGGGTGTTGGACGATACGTCGCCCATTGAGGAGCACCAAAGTGTTGCCGACGCCCAAAGAGCGCAGATTGATCGAATTCACATCGCCGCGTGCGGAGTTAGAGGTTTGGGCGTTATTGGCTGGGCTGACCAACACATCGCCCATTTGTGGAATTGTGCGCAGAAGATCATCGCCATTGACTGCGCCAGTCGTCCTGATCTCTTCTTGGTTAAAGACGGCCACAGGCAAAGCGGCGGTTGTTGAAGCGCCCCGGATCTGGCTGCCGACCACAACAATGGTTTCGACCTCTTGTGCGGGTTCCGCATTTGGACTTGGAGGGGTTGGTGCTGTTTGGGCGTAAGCCGAGCCAGCCAAGCCCCAAACAAGCGCGGTTGTTCCCAATAAGATTTGCATCGTCTTCATAGCTGTTCCTGCCCCTTATTTGTTTTTACTTGCTTGCTGTTTCGACCTTTTGGGCCGTGAATTTCTGAGTTGCTTGATCTTGTGTCGCCGATCTCTCAGCTTGGATCAGATGATTTTTTCCCCGCCCCAGCCAGCGCTTCGGCCAACATGGTTTTGTCCAAAGCCCCCTCCCAGCGCGACACCACAATGGTCGCGACGGCATTGCCCATCAAATTGGTAAGTGCGCGGCACTCGCTCATGAAGCGGTCAATGCCCAGGATCAGTGCCATGCCAGCTACGGGGACACTGGGTACAACCGACAAGGTCGCGGCCAAAATCACAAACCCGGCACCGGTAACCCCGGCCGCCCCTTTGGAGCTGATCGCTGCCACGCCAATCAAAAGAAGCTGATCATGCAGCGACAGGTCGATCCCAACAGCTTTGGCGATGAAGGTCGCAGCCAAGGTCATATAGATGTTGGTGCCATCGAGATTAAAGGAATAGCCCGTAGGCAAAACAATGCCGACGACTTCTTTCCGGCACCCTGCCCGCTCAAGCTTTTCCATCAAAGTCGGCAAAGCCGCTTCAGACGAGGAAGTGCCGAGCACCAGCAAGAGCTCGTCCTTAATGTAGCGCACGAGTTGGAAAATAGAGAAGCCAGCCAGCTTGGCGATTAAACCCAGAACCACGATGACGAACAAAAGCGAGGTGACATAGAAAGTGATGATGAGCGATCCAAGACTGACAAGGCTCGCCACCCCAAACTTGCCAATCGTAAACGCCATGGCACCAAAGGCACCGATGGGAGCCAGTTTCATCAGCATGTGAACCAGCTTGAAAACGACTTGGTTTGCAGCTTCCAGTACGTTCAAGAGTGGGCGTGCGGGTTCGCCAACGGCGGCAATTGCAATGCCTGTCAAAACGGCAATCAGCAGCACTTGCAAGATTTCGCCTTCGGCCAAGGCACTGATCGGTGTCTTTGGAATGATGTTCATCACAAAGCCTAAAAGGCTCTGTTCATGGGCACGCTGGGTGTAATTCTCGACCAACTTCCCATCGAGTGTCGCGGGATCAATATTCATACCCGCGCCGGGCTGGACCAAATTTCCAACGACCAGACCAATGGCGAGGGCAAAGGTCGATACGGCGAGAAAATAGGCCAGCGCTTTGCCGAACACACTTCCAATCTTATTGACCTGCGACATGCCGCCTAAGCCTGTCACCACGGTCAGAAAAATCACGGGTGCGATGATCATCTTCACCAGATTGATGAAGGCATCACCGAGCGGCTTAAGGCTGGCACCAAAGCTTGGGAAAATCGCGCCAATGGTAATACCCAAGACTACAGCAATCACCACTTGGGTATAAAGCTGCTGGTACCAAACCACTGGCTTGGAAGCCGCGGTACTAGATACGTTCACAATTGGTTGGCTGATGGCCAAGGCATTTCCCCATAAGTTTATCGAGTGACTTATCGCCATCGTTGTTGAGAGAAATTTAGCCACATTCTTGAGGCAGGTAAAATTCAATCCATAGAAAATAAATAGATTTTAAATCATGGTGTTAATTGAAATGCGCCCACAAACTGTGCGTTTTATCGCACTATTTTATTGCTAGTTGTGCGATTTTCCGCCACCACAGAGGAAGCAGAGATGCGGGCTTAGGGAAAGCGCGAATGGGAAAACCGACTTCAAGACTGGTTGTCGCCGCAGCGATTGTCGCAAGCCTTTTGCTGATGGGCGCAAGCTTTGTGATCTCTGACACTATTGCCCGCAATCGTGCTGTGACAGAGGCGGGCAATCGCGGCGATGTTTCCGCTGAGCTCCTCGCTTCGGCTCTCGAGCGCGAACATGAGCGGTTTCGCTTAGCAACACTGGTGCTGGCCCAAGACGCCGATGCCCGGGCGGTGTTGGCGGGCGAGAATGGCAAGCGACTGGCAGACTTTAACCGCAAGCTTGAAGCCCTTAGCCAAGACATGGGCGCGGCCGCAATCTATCTCTTGGATACCAAGGGCCTGACTTTGGCGTCGAGTAATTGGCAACGACCTGAAACCTTTGTTGGCCAGAATTATGGCTTTCGACCCTACTTTCGCGAAGCACTGAGCAAGGGTCACTCAGAGCAATTTGCACTCGGCACAGTCTCGCGACGTCCGGGTCTCTATATTGCACGACATCTGCAAGTAGGTGGACAGATTCTTGGTGTAATTGTCTCGAAAGTTGAGTTTGACAATTTGGAGGCTGAATGGCGCAAGGCGGGCGTGACCGTCTTTGCGACCAATGCCAATGGTGTCATTCTCATAACGAGTAATCGCGACTGGCGTTTTAAGACGGTCCAACCCTTAAGCCAAGCGACCCAGAGCAAAATGCTACGCGATCTCGACTATGGGACCAATCCGCTGGAGGTGCTGCCGCTCTATCAGAATGGCCAAGTTGGGGCCGTGCAGGATGCTAACATCGCATCAAAGAAATATGCTGAGGCTGTCAAACAACTCGCCAATGACTGGCAATTGCATGTGCTGACAGAGACCCAAGACAGCATTCGCGCTGCGGTCTTATCGAGTCGGATCAGTGTGCTGGCCACGCTGCTGGCCTTGTTCGCGCTGTGTCTTGCAATCGTCTATTTGCGCCGGAGCGCCGCCTTTAAAGCAGAGCGCAACCTTGCCATTCAACAACGTGACATGAGCGAGCGTCTGGTTCAGCTCAATAAGCTTGCAGCTTTGGGTCAGATTGCAGCCGGTGTTGGGCACGAGATCAACCAGCCACTGGCTGCCATCTCTGCTTATACGAGTAATGCCGTCACTTTCTTGGATCGCGGCCAGACCGATGATGTCCGCGATAATCTGAATCGGGTGATTGGATTGGCATCCCGCATTGGCACCATCACAGCCGAACTCTTAGGGTTTGCCCGCAAAGCGACAGGGACCATCACGGCTGTCAGCCTCACTAAGGTGATCGAAGGTGCCCTCCTCTTATTGCGTGACCGGATCGCGACCTTGAATGCGGTCGTGCATCAACCCAAGGATGATGCCCTCGTCCAAGCTGAGGCCGTGCGCTTAGAACAAGTGTTAGTTAATCTTATGGCCAACGCCCTAGACGCCGGACAAAGCGGCGTTGAAATCGGCCTGTCGATTGAATTGAAGGACGGCTTTGTTGAGTTGAGGGTCGCCGACAATGGTCCAGGCCTCTCAGCGGAGACGCGCGACAGCTTGTTTCAGCCCTTTTCAACAACCAAGCGCGACGGGCTCGGCCTAGGCTTGGTGATCTCGCGGGACATTATGGCAGACTTTGGCGGTGAACTCGTTGCGGCAAGTCCAACCCAAGGGGCAACTTTCATCATGCGCTTACGGCCAGCCTCATGACACTCATAAAGCCCGATTCCATTCTTCTCATTGATGACGAAGCCGATGTTTTGACCGCTCATGGGCAAAGCTTGGAATTGGCCGGCTTCAAGGTTCATGCCTTCAGTTCTGCCGAAGCAGGGCTGGCAGCTTTTTCAGACAGCTTTGATGGCATCATCGTCTGCGACTTACGTATGCCTGGCATGGATGGGCTTGAGCTCTTTCGTCGCGTTAAAGAAATCGACCCCGACGTGCCGGTGATCTTAGTCTCTGGCCACGCCGACATTGCAACCGCGGTCAATGCCGTTCGCCAAGGTGCTTATGACTTTTTATCTAAGCCCTTCATGCCAGAGCAATTGGTGCTAACCGCACGACGCGCTTTAGAGCGGCGTACTTTGACGCTGGAAGTTAGGCAACTTCGCGATACGCGCCCCGAGGCTGTTGAGGGTGGTCCTCTTTATGGGACCTCAAGTGCGATTACCGCGCTGCGGCGAACCATCGCCCAAGTTGCCGAGATTGATGTGGACGTCCTGATCGAAGGTGAAACCGGCACTGGGAAAAGCTTGGTTGCGGCCATGCTGCACACGCAAAGCACGCGCAGTCGACGGC
>CALRLV020000233.1:0-4978 GCA_943368895.1 Ferrovibrio terrae | reverse complement strand
TTCCAGCGGCACGCCATATTGCAGACCGATCGAGGTTGCGATCGCAAAATTATTCATCAAAGACCGAAAGGCCGCGCCTTCCTTATGCATGTCGATGAAGATTTCCCCGATCTCACCATCATCAAATTCGCCCGTATGCAAATAGACTTTATGACCGCCGACAGAGGCCTTTTGAATATAGCCCTTGCGGCGATCGGGTAGGCGACGCCGTGCGGCGGGTTGTGGGATCAGGCGCTCAACTATGCGCTCAACCACGACTTCGACCCGTTCAATTTTGACCTCTTCCGCCACATTTTCATAACGGCTGAGATCGAAATTGGGTGCGTCGAATCCGGGCTCCGAGAGCTTTAGCTTAAATCCGGCAAAGCCTGCTTGCCCCAGCGCTTTGGCAAGCTCGGTCGCCATCGACCGCACATTTTCAGTGCGCGAGACCGGCAGTTGCAAAGTTATATATTGGCGGATTGCTTCATCTTGGGCGGCAGCAAAGCGGACAACCTCTTCACGCGTCGCGGGGCCAAACACATCCTGATTGGGCAGCACGCCCCACTGATCTGGTTGGCCTAAAGCCCATTTTTGGGCGGCAGCGATATCTTGCGACGTAAAGCCCAGCGCCGTCAGCACATCAAAGCCCGGTTGCAAGACCTTATCCAAACTGCAGCCGCACCAGCGTGCGGTCTCTTCAGGTCCCAAAAGCCACGGGGTGATTGCTTGCCGCAGCGAGCGGGCGCTGATTAAGGCTTCGGCAATCGCAGCCAAACCATCTTCATCTACACCGCGACTGGCCAGCGCGTCATACGAGATACCGGGGGCCCCAAGTAGGGTGCGGGTGCCAAGCAATTGGCGGGTCACGTCCCGGTCATCGAGGCCCAGAGCCTTCAGACCGCGCAGCACAGCGGGCCGAACAGCGAAGCCGGTTTCTTCGCCCGACAGGGCCGTCTCAATGACGGGGCTTGAAATCGGGGCGAGGCCCGGCGCATCTGCGCCAAGGGCCACCAGAATCAAGCCATGCTCCTGCGGCTTCAAGGCCGTCTCAAAGCTGGGTGTGACCGAATTGCTGGTAGCGGCAAAGAGCTCAGCTAAATGGGAGGTGGCCGTAGCAGCGCCTGCGGCCAGTGCGCGCAGCGCTTCTTGTACGATTTCTTGATCTTGCGGCACAGCATAGGCTTTCCCACGCGCCATCAATAGGCCAGCAGCATCGCAATAGCGCAGCACTGCGGCCCGCTCTTTGGCCCAAACTTGGGCAGATGATTTCGTCGGGAAAGCGGTAGCCGCCCCCAGGCAATCCAGCGCAAGGCGCCAAGCAGCCGCGACGCGTGCCAATTGGGCAAAGTCTGTGTCGTCATGGAAGGCAGACAGCGAAATGATGGCAGCCGGGCCTAAGGCTTGAAAAGGCGCGTCATCAAACGCAAAGCCACAGCCAGTGCGGGCGGCCTTTAATAGCAAATCGCCGTCTAGCGATTGTGCGGCCGGAACCAGAATGGTGCTAGGCTCCAACAAGGGGGTGTCAATCACGCCGCCATGGGCGGTGGCGTCGAATATGCCCTGTTTGGCATCTTCAATCGCCTCCAAAACTGCACCCGCCGGTGCTCCGATCCGGAAGGCAGCGGCCACAGCTTGGGCCAAAACGGGATTGTCTCGCGGGTCATCATGGCCAACCCCCTCGGCCCGACCAACTGCTTCGCTGACGCGGGCCAAGGCCTCACGCAACTGAATGCGCCCCATGGATAAAGCTGAAGAGTCAAACTGGCTTTGGCGGCGTTGGTGCACAACGGTTTCCGCCTGCGCCCATGGCACCACACGGATGTGAGAGTCTTCATCTAACCACACTGCCGGCAAGCCAGTTTCAATCTCGGTGGTTCCGTCTTTAAGGTTCAAGACAAAACCACGCGTCGCGCCACCCTTTTGGCCTAATGCGCGCAAATAAAGGGAATCGAGCAAGACTTGCCGGTTCAACAAGCTATTGGCCAGCACGGCTTCAAAATGGTCACGTGCGTCTGCATCCGTGAGCAATCCGCCGGACCAAGCTAAGCTGCCGATACGCCCAGCCAAATCGAGAATGGCGTCGGAAACCGAAGTCTCGTCGGCTAAGTCTGCGGCGTCACCGAAGGCCAGAACATTGTCTAAACTCCAACTGGCCGGCGCATAAAACGGGCCAGAATCGGGGCCGACTTCGCGCAGCATGTCCGGCTGTGCGACCAATCGCTCATGACCAAAAAAGGTGGAATCAAAGCTCACGGCAGCCCCATCGCGAATCACTGTGGTGATCATCTGCCTGAAGTCTTCAATCGCCTAGTCCTGATTGGGGAAAAACTGCATCAACCGGGCGGCTTGCTGCGGAAGTTTAAGTATGGCCGTGAATAATAAGTGTTTCGACCTGTAGAGGCATGCCGCTTCGACTTGAAGCCAAAGGCGGGGCGGGGCATAATATGCATCGAAGAGGAAATTCCCGTGCTCACAAAAATCTTTACGTGGTGGAATGGTGCAACCATTGGTGCGCTGTTTGATATCGCAAAGCGCGCAACTTTGGTGGGCGAGGACGACCAAGGCAATCGCTATTTTGAAGAGCGCAAGGCCACCCTCGAAGGGCGCAAACGGCGCTATGTGCTGTATAAGGGCTATGCAGAGCCTTCACGTGTCCCGGCGGACTGGCACGGCTGGCTTCACCACACGTTTGAGCAACCCCCAACGATCGAGCCTTTCGTGCTTAAGTCGTGGGAAAAGCCGCATCTACCTAATTTGACCGGAACTGTCTTTGCCTATCGGCCTAAGGGCAGTTTGGCTGGTGCTGGTGAGCGGGCAAAGGCGTCCAGCGACTATGAGTCTTGGTCGCCCGAAAAATGAAACCGGCAAATGGCAAGGCCATGTTTGAGTTTAAGAGACTGAGCTGGCTGGCGCTGGGATCGGCCTTCATCGCGCTTGGCAGTGGTGCCGTGATTGCTCAGACAGCAAATCCGGAAGCAAATTCACCCGCAGCGCGGGCGGGTTCCAATCCCGCTCTACCATCGGATGCAGCAAAAGCGACTAAAGCAGCACCGCCTGCGTCAACCGGTGGGGGGATTGATCCAGAGCTCGGCCCAATTGCAGAGCCCGAAGAGGGCGATGTCGCACCAGCCTTCCGACAAAATGGGAGTGGCACTTGGATGACGCCGGAAGATGAGATGCGAGCTCGCATCCGTCGTGAGGCCTTAAGCCAAGCTGAAGCCGAGCAACAAGCCTTGGCAGCTAGCGGCTTAGTCATGCCGCGTTTGGTCGGCCCCAATATCCCGCTTGTGCCACTGGAACTCTTGTTTCCGCCAGAAGCACTTGAGACTGGCCCGAAACCTGTGCGCGAAATTCGCGGCACTGGCGTGATGATCGGAGCTTTGGACCGGGAAAAAGGCACCAATGTTCGCGTCCGTGTTCCTGTTGGCAGTCAAGTCACCTACGGATCTTTGCGGCTAAAGCTGTCGGCTTGTTATGCGTCCAACCCCGAGGATGCCCTTGAATCTTGGGCCTATGTCGAGGTTACAGACATGGGCCGCCAGAACAATAATCAATTGGCTGTTTTGCCCCAGCGCAATCGCCGTGACATGCGCGAGGCCAATAAGGAGCGCGTCATTCGCAAAGGCTGGATTATCGCATCGAGTCCGGCGGTGACGCCAATTGATCATCCCACTTACGATATGTGGCTGGTTAGTTGTGAAGGGGCAGTTGCGCCGCCAAGTGCTGCTCAATCGTCTCCAAGCAAAGCGCGCCTACGCTCTGAAGGCAAAGTCGGCGCGGCAGGTCGTGATACTGCGGCTTCGGTCCCGATTGCGCCTGAAGCAGATCCAAATGAGTCAGAACCTCGGACGGGTCCTGGCCCTGCAGCTCCATCTCCGGCCCCAATAGCCCCGACACAGGGAAAATTGAAGGGCACGTAATCGCTTCGGCCAAGAGCATGTGATAGGTCTTGCGATTAACCTCAATCGTACCGAATTGCGTCAAATGATCGGTAATGAACTGCGTGTCGAGCAGGCGAAATCCACCCGCGATCAAATGCGCAACTAGATGGACGAGGGCGATCTTGCTGGCGTCGCGTGCCCGTGAAAACATGCTCTCGCCAAAGAAGGCCGCGCCAAGGCGCACCCCATACAGCCCTCCGATCAATTGGCCTTGGTGCCACGTTTCGACACTGAAGGCGTGCCCACGGCGGTGCAGCCCATCATAAAGCTCCAAGATCGGCTGATTGATCCATGTTTCCGTCCGTTCACCAATCGGTGCCGCACATAATTCCACCACTTCGCGAAAGGCTTGATTGAACGTCACAACAAATGGGGTTGTGCGCACCGTGCGCTTAAGGCGGCGTGGGATATGAACTTGGTCTAGCGGTAGGATGCCACGTTGGTCTGGATCAACAAGGAACAGGCGGGGATCATCCCGCCCGTCTGCCATCGGGAAAGTCCCGCGCGCATAGCATGCCAAAAGCTCATCCGGGCCAAAGCCCTTGCTCATGCACGCGGTTCCTCAGCTTGTTCGGCTTGTTCGGCCAGCCACTTTTCCAACCAGTGGATGTTATAGTCGCCATCAAGGATGTCGCGCTCTTGCACCAGCCGCAGAAAGAGCGGGATTGTTGTTTTGACACCGCCCACGACCATTTCAGCCAGCGAGCGCCGTAAGCGCATCAGGCATTCATTGCGGTTACGACCATGCACGATCAATTTCCCGATCAAGCTGTCATAATAGGGCGGGATTTTATAGCCAGTATAAATGGCTGAATCCAAACGCACACCCAAGCCGCCGGGCGCATGGAAATCGGTAATCGTGCCGGGTGATGGGGCAAAGGTAACAGGATCTTCGGCATTGACCCGGCACTCAATCGCCACCCCTTCAAACACCACTTCTTCTTGGGTGAAGGACAAAGGCATGCCAGCGGCAATGCGGATTTGCTCTCGCACTAAGTCTACTCCTGTGATCATTTCAGTCACGGGGTGCTCCACTTGCAGGCGGGTGTTCATTT
>CALRLV020000232.1:0-4983 GCA_943368895.1 Ferrovibrio terrae | reverse complement strand
TCTCGTTCTCCGGCACGTTGCAGCACAAAGCGCTTACCATCGGCAGAAAGCAAAACGACTACACAAGGTGCATCATCGTTTGGATCAGTTGTCCGAAACGCTATTCACCCTCGCCGTTGTTTCAGTGTCTCTCTATTTGGGGCTGAAGCTCGCCGGCACCACGCATCTCATCTCCAAGGAAGTGGCAAGCCATTTCTCAAAGCTCTTTACCTTTCTCGGCGTGTTTTTGCCGACCTTCGGCGGTGCCATCGCATCTATTCGCTATTTTGGTGATTTTGAGCGCTTCTCCGCAATCTCGGAAGTCACGGCAGAGAAGCTGGATGTTATCGCAGAGCGCGGGGCAATATTGCTGGCCGGACCGGATCAATTGATCTCCTATGCCAATGTGGCGGAATTGGCGCATGCCACGGATGACGTAGTTGTGAATGAGATAGAGAACTGGCAATCAGTCTTTGGCGGGAAGAACATAACCGTGCCGGTTTGAGTTCCAACTGGTTGTTGTTGATTTTGCACACATTAATTTCGTTTCGCGTCGAGGCGCTGAATAACTACTTATGTTTCATATTGTCTCTAATTGATAAGTTCCTATCGATCAGTTTTACCCGATTTTTATTGATTTGCCTTAAATGTGGCCCCTGCTGAGAAAGGTAACTCGTTTAGTAGATGCCATCTCACATGCGCATGTCAGAAGGAAGAGTCCGTTGAAAAAGTTTATGCAAAAGTTTCGTAAGGGCGAATCTGGTGCGACGGCCATTGAATATGGCTTGATCGCAGCTTTGATTGCCGTTGTTCTGATCACCTCGCTAGGTCGTTTGGGTAACAACATGGGCAGCCGCTTCAACCAAGTTGCTAACTCGGTCGGGACATCCCGCTAAGCCAGTTTTGGTTTTCGGCAAGCAACAATAAAAAACGGGGCCGCTGGGCCCCGTTTTCGTTTGTTTAGATATCCAACATCCGCGCAGGATTTAGAATTCATACTCAAGGCTGAGTGTAAATGCCCTTCCGCGTGGATCTGCAACGCGTGGATCCCACGAACTGCCGCTACCCAAGTCTGAATCATAATTCAGGGTGAATGGTGGATCTTCATTCAGCAGGTTCTTGATCCCGCCGGTGATCACCATGTTCTTGATCCCGCGATAGGTGACAGTGGTGTTGTAGGTGGTGTAGCTCTCTACGCGCTGCTGGTAGTTGGCCGGGGTAACGACGCCCGATGCAATACCGAGATAGCTGGCATTGTCCAAATAGCTTGGGCGATAGGTTTGCGACAACGTCGCGGCCCAGTCCCCACGGGTCAAGGTCACATAGGCATTGTGCCGCCAAGACAAGGTCAAGTCTTGGAAGCGGGTCCACTTATCAACTTCGTTGGCACCATATTGGGCAGATGGCAACAATTTGGATTGACGGTTGATGATGTGGGTACCGTCAAGCGCGGCACTCCACTTAGTACCCATAATCTCGCCGCTGTTACGCAAGCTGATTTCTAAGCCTTCCATCAGATTACCGCCAGCATTCAAAATCCGACGGTCGATGGTGGTGATGCGGCCCGAGACGGGATCGCGGACGAACTTGCTTTCGAAGTCCGCATAGTTTTGTTGCAATTGGGTGCGGGTCAGCGACGCGATCGTGCCAGTCCGCTCAATTCGCCACCAATCAACTGTGGCCGAGGCATTTTGGGCAAACTTCAAGACAAAGCCCAAAGACAGGTTTTCAGCTTCCTCGGGGCCAAGGCCTAAGTTGCCGCCTGTCAATTCACGCACTGGACCGAGGTCGAGGATGTTGCCGCAGCCTGGCAAGGTCGAAACAACTAAGGTTGGGCAGGTTTTTGGGTCGACCACGGCAGAACCCAGGGCCAAGTCAACCGCGGTCACGCCATTGTAGATCTGGTTGAACGAAGGGACGCGGAAGCCCGTGCTGTAGGACCCGCGGAAAGTCAGCATTTCCATCGGGGCATATCTAAATGAGTATTTTGGATTGGTTGTCCGACCAAAGCCATCATATTCGTCGACCCGGCCAGCAATGGTGAATTCCAGATTGTCCAAAACGGGGAAGAATATTTCCGCAAAGACGGCCTTCACGTCACGGCTGACATTGCTCAACGCATTGGCATCATCAAAGGGCGCGCCCAAGATGTTGGCCCGCTCTGCGGCAACTCGGCGGTCACCATTGAACGCATATTCCTCAGTCCGGAAATCGACGCCAACAGCGGCATAAGCCTTGCCGCCGGGCAACTCAAACAGAGGGCCGGACATTGAGCCATCGAACTGGGTGACAGTGAACTTGCCACCAAACAAGGTAACGCCGCGCGCCGAAGCCGTTTCAAGTGCGGTCAAAGCAGCCGCTGTTTGTTGTTGGCCGGGCAACAAGAAGGGGTTCAGGACGCCAGAGTTAAAGACATTCACGATGCCGTTGTTCTTTTGCACACCATTCACCGAGAACGCATTGCGGTAATAATAGCCGCTGCCCAAGGTCGATTCCGCTTCACTGGTGGCTTGGGATGCGCCCACGCGATAGTTCCAATCGCCGAAGGGCAATGGACCATCAGCACCCACAAAGTAGCGACTGGTTTTGGTGTTGGTGCTGACTTCGCGACGTCCGCACTCAATACAACGCCAGCGCATAGCGATTGGTAGGTTCAGCGCCCGGCGAGCAGCCAGTGCCGTATCGGTCGGGAAAGCCGCGACCAAAGCATTGGCAATCCGGTCATAAACCGCATCATTGACACCTGGAATGCGGAAATAGGCGAAGTTCAACGAGGTTGAATCAGGACCGCCAATAGCTGTCGCATTGGGGCTCAACTGAATGTGGGAGAAGCGGTTGTCGGCGGTCGCATCCGATGCGGTGAATTCGCCAACGATCTCATGCTTGCCGACGCGATAAACTGCGCGCACAAGGCCGTTCAAGGTTTCTTGCTGCTGCTGGATACTGGCTTGTTCGCCTGAGTCCCACGAACACGCTAAGCTTGCGGTGACCGAGTTAGTGGGCGAGAACCAGATTTGCTCGGCATAATCGTCCATGTCTTTGATGGCAGAGCAACCAAGCCCACCCGGCAAGGCCAAGGGGTTTACACCGTTTGTGTAGCGCAGCGTAGTGGAACCGGGAACCAGTGGCGCTGTCGCGGTCGTGCCCCACAAGGTACCATTTGGCGTGAAAGGTGAGGTGGCTGACGTTGTCAGCGGGAAGATGGTCCCGAACGGTGTGCCACGTGTATCTGGCGACAGACCACGGTTGATCTGGAAGGTGTCGATAAAGTCACGCTCACTCGCCAGCAATTCTTCGTTCTTACGATAGCTGACCGTGGCCATAATGTTGAAGTTCTGGGTCGAAATATCGCCATAGCCGCCCATCAAGGAGGCTTGATAAATATTGCCACCGCCCTCTTCGGTCACGTCCGTGAAGACCCGGGCGTTCAGGCCTTGATAGTCAGTACGGGTGATGAAGTTCATCACGCCGCCAATTGCATCTGTACCATAGATGGCCGACGCGCCGTCCTTTAGCACATCAACGCGCTGCATCGCGGCAATTGGCAATTGGTTGATATCAACCGCGCCACCATTGATCCCGTGGGCCGCAACCCGACGACCGTTCAGCAGAATGAGCGTGCCCGCAGAGCCTTGGCCGCGCAAGTTGGCAAAGGAGCCACCACGAGCACCACGGTTTTCTGTCACGTCTGCGTTAGAGGCAAGATTGTCGATCCCGGGGACGTTTGACGTCAGATAGGCGATCAATTGCTCTGGGCTGGAAATGCCTTCGCGCTTCAGGTCTTCACGGCCAACAATCTGCAACGGCAGGGCACTGGTCTCAACCTGACGGCGGATGCTGGAGCCGGTCACGATAATGGTTTCAACCGGCTTGGCTTCTGCCGCCGGTGTGGTTGCAGCAGTTTGTGCGAAAGCGGGCCCTGCCAAGCAGGTAATCAAACCTACCTGTGCCCAATTGCGAAGTTTCATGGTAAACACTCCCGTATTTTCAACAAAGCCGATCAGGTAATGGTGCAACCTGAATGTTCTATTTTCGGCGTTAATAGCTGCCTAGAACTGCCAGTGATGCCCCCATCAGAAAGGATATACTAATCTCGTGTTGCGCAGCCGCGCAAGCGCCATGGCGACCTCGTCGGAGCTATTCCGGTGCGCAATCGGCTAAACTTCAGTGATGTGCTGTTAGGTTATGCAGAATTCTTAAGCATGAGTGCTAAAATGCCACACATATCGTGCCTCAACTATGGGCACCTATCCAGTTGAAGTCTTTGAAGCTTCTAGATTGCCGCGCCAATAAAATGCCCGATCCCTGCCGTCAGGCCCATGGCTAAGGCCCCCCAGAACGTCACACGCAGAACTGCTGGTAACGGCTTGGCCCCGCCGGTTGTGGCCCCTAGCCCGCCCAGCAGGCCTAGGAACACCAGCGCGCCAACAGATACGGTTGGAATGATCATCGACGAGGGAACCAGAATGACGGTTGCCAAAGGCAGGGCTGCTCCGACGCTGAAGGTAGCAGCAGAGGTCAAGGCGGCCTGAATCGGCTTGGCTGTGGTGTGTTCGCTAATGCCCAATTCGTCGCGCGTATGGGCGGCCAACGCATCATGGGCGGTCATTTGGACGGCCACTTGATGGGCAAGCTCCTTTTCTAGCCCCCGTGCAACATAAATCGCGGTCAGCTCCGCAAGCTCATGGTCGGGCGTATCAATCAATTCTTGCCGCTCTTTAGAGATGTCGGCGGCTTCGCTATCGGCTTGCGAACTGACGGACACATATTCCCCCGCCGCCATAGACATGGCACCAGCCACAAGCCCTGCAGCGCCAGTCAGTAGGATCGAGTCCCGCGTTGCGGCAGCCGCTGCTACCCCCACGATCAAGCTGGCAGTGGAGACGATGCCGTCATTGGCCCCCAACACCGCTGCACGCAGCCAGCCTATACGCGCAATGGCGTGGCGTTCGGTGTGTCCATGATAACGTGCCATTGGGCTCTCATCCTCGATCAAGAAATTGT
>CALRLV020000231.1:0-4994 GCA_943368895.1 Ferrovibrio terrae | reverse complement strand
TCGACTTCGTGAGGCGCTGGGTGCGATCATCGACAATCGGAATGGCCACGTCTGAAGCGCGGCTTTCTGCCCAAACCGGCAAACTGGGACCATCCCTGGGCGCGAGCCCGATATGCACACTGAAAAGGTCAAAGCGGGGCTCTGCCCCTTGCAGCGGCTTTAGGGCGCGCACGGCCTCATCCCAATGCGGCTCATCAATTCGGCAAGGCCCACACCACAGGCCCCAGAAGCGAATAAGGGCGGGGCGGCCCAAACTGGCGAGATTAATGCCCGTGCCATCGATCAGGCTTGCTGGAACGGACGGCAGGCGTAGCCCGTGCAATGCTTTAGCGGGATCCTCTCGGCAACCTGCCAAGGCAAAAGCGCCAAGAGCTGAGACTGTAAATATGCGCCGATCCATCCGTAACTACACCCTATTTCATTGGGCAGGATTAGCTGACTTTGTTTAAGCGGACATGAAAACGGCGGCACAGTCTAAACCATGCCGCCGCCCAAACTTGCCCGCTAAACCGGGGCGAAGTCTTAGTAGATTTCGAACAAGCCCGCAGCGCCCATGCCGCCACCGATACACATGGTGACAACGCCCCACTTTACATTCTGGCCCGCAGCTTTGCGACGACGGCCTTCCAATAGGATGTGGCCAGTGCAACGTGTGCCCGTCATGCCGAAGGGGTGACCAATGGCGATGGAGCCACCGTTCACATTGTACTTTTCAGGGTCGATGCCCAAACGGTCACGCGAATAAAGGCACTGGCTAGCG
Source organism: Ferrovibrio terrae (assembly GCA_943368895.1). GTDB lineage: Bacteria > Pseudomonadota > Alphaproteobacteria > Caulobacterales > Aquidulcibacteraceae > Aquidulcibacter. Next base: position 4,234 of record CALRLV020000231.1, on the reverse strand, counting down.
AAAGCTTCATTCAACTCCCACAGGTCGATATCGTCGACTTTCAGACCATGACGCTCGAGCAAGCGGGGCACTGCGAAAACGGGGCCAATGCCCATTTCGTCAGGCTCACAGCCAGCAACCGCAAAGCCTGCAAAGCGGCCGAGCGCTTCCACGCCACGCGATTGTGCGGCTTTTGCTTCCATCAGAACGACCGCAGCCGCACCGTCCGACAATTGAGAGGCGTTGCCAGCGGTGATGTATTTGTCTGGGCCGCGGACAGGCTTCAAAGAAGCGAGACCTTCCAAGGTCGTGTCGGCGCGGTTACATTCGTCGCGGTCAACGATGACGTCTTTGATCGTGGTTTCGCCGGTTGCTTTGTCCACGACTTTCATCTTGGTCGCCATGGGGACGATTTCATCGGTGAACAGGCCAGCCGCTTGAGCGGCTGCGATGCGCTGTTGGCTGCGCAATGCATATTCGTCTTGATACTCGCGGCTGACATTGTAACGCTCAGCCACGATGTCAGCGGTTTCAATCATGGGCATCCACAAAGCTGGTTTGATGTTCAGCAGATGCTCTTCTTGATAGTGCGACAAATTCATCGAACCGCCCATTTGCACCAGAGAAATCGACTCAACGCCGCCGCCAATGGCGCAATCTGCGCCGCTTTGGGTGATGTAGTTGGCGGCCATCGCAATGGTCTGTAGGCCCGACGAACAGAAGCGGTTCACAGTGGTGCCCGACGTGGTCACAGGGCAACCAGCCCAGATGGCGGCGTTGCGTGCGACGTTTGCACCGGTTGCGCCTTCAGGTTGACCCGCACCGATATAGACATCCTCGACCAAGCCAGGCTCAATGCCAGCGCGCGCAATCGCGTGCTTAATGGCATGACCGGTCATGGCAGCACCATGGGTCATGTTGAACCCGCCACGCAGAGATTTTGCAAGGCCTGTACGGGCGGTTGATACGATTACGGCTTCACGCATAGTGGCGGCTCCCTTTACTTCCTGTCACACCGGTTCATCCGGCTTTCTATGGTCTCTTAACGTCTGTCTCAGGGATGGAAAGCCCTAATTTCGCAGTGACGCTGGGGCAGGAAGCAGAAATTGATATCAAATCATGTTGAGATCGTGGGACGCCTACATGGAAAGAGCCGCCCTTGCCCCTTCACGATAAGCCCATTGCGCTTGAGTTCTTTGCCGGAGGGGGGCTCGCTCGGCTTGGCTTAGGTGCGCAATTTGACGTGGCTTGGGCCAATGATATGGACGCGATGAAGTGCCGGGCATGGCGGGATAATTTCGGGGCAGACGGACTGGTAGAAGGCGATGTGGCGGCTGTGAAGGTGAAGGACCTGCCCGCCAGCCCAGCCTTGGCTTGGGCCAGCTTTCCGTGTCAGGACCTCTCACTCGCGGGAGATCGGGCAGGATTGACGGGGGGAAGATCAGGCACTCTTTTTGCCTTTATGGCGCGACTATCAGAATTGCGGGAGCGTGGTGATCCGCCCGAAGTCGTGGTGCTAGAGAATGTCAAAGGCCTTTTGAGCTCGCGCGGCGGGCAGGATTTGGCAGCGATTTTCGGCGCTTTGAGCGACTTGGGCTATGTTGCAGGCTGCCTCGAAATGGACGCAGCTTGGTTCCTGCCGCAATCGCGCCCGCGCATCTTTATCATAGCCATTCGCCAAGACTTGGAAATCCCAACAGACCTTTTGTCCTGTGACGACCGGCCGTGCGTCTTTCAAACACCGGCCATATTGAAAGCCCAAGCGGCTCTACCAGATGCGCTGAAATGGTTTATCCCATCACCGCCCAAGCCTTTAGTAAGTTTACCCGATATTCTCGACCCGACAGACACAAACTGGTGGGATGCAGATAAGCTCACCACCTTCCAGCATCAATTGAGTGAAAAACATCGTGGACGCCTAGATGCGCTTTTGGCCACGCCTGGCCGGCACATGGGCACTATGTATCGCAGGATCCGACGTGAAGATGGCATGAAACAACAGCGGGCCGAAATCCGCTTTGACGGGAAAGTCGGCTGCTTGCGCACCCCAGCAGGTGGATCGTCTCGCCAATTCTGGTTGGCGATAGAGGACGGAACCCTTAAAATACGCCCAATCAACTCACGCGAAGCCATGCGCCTGATGGGTGTAGCCGATAGCTATCATGTGCCAAAGGGAGCCTTAGCCGGGCTAAAAATCGCCGGTGACGGGGTTGCCGTACCCGTCGTCTCTTGGTTGAGCGAGCATCTCTTGGCACCCTTGGTGGCCTGTAGCCGATCCTGATCGCCTGCTTGCCTTTAGGTGAAGGCGCGCCTTAGAGAGAAGCGATGAATAGCCCTGCCGCCAACACATATTCTAGCCCGATTAAGCGCATGCTTCTGGTGATGGTTGCGGCAAGTGTGGCCGTCGTGGTGGCCTATGGTGCCGGAGAGCTTTCGCACCTTTTGTCCTTCTGGATTTCAGAAGCCGGTGCTCCAGATTTCTTCCGAGAGCCGATCAATTTTGCGCTTGGCTTGGCGGGGCTTTTCTTGTGGCAAAACCTAAGCCGACTGCCCGCCCAAACGCCCCCCTTATGGGGGTCGCCCGCCATTGGACTGTGTTGGGGCTGGTTGGTTGGATGCGCTTTGCCTGGCCTCGCGCTCTTGGGCCTTGTGATGCTGCACGCAGGGGCATTTGAGGCGCGCCCATTTGCCTTGGCCACCATCCTCATCCCTGTGCCCTTCATTCTCATCCATGCTATGGCCGAAGAAGTTGTAGTTCGGGGGATTGCGCAGCGCGCAGGGCATTCAGCCTTTGGCCCATTGATAGGCATTGGCCTCGCAGCCGTGACCTTCTGCGTTCTACAAACCCTACAAGGCTATGCATCCATCTGGCATGTCGCTAATTCCGCGTTCTTTGGAGCTGTACTTGGCTTTCTTGCCCTTGGTCGGGGGGGCATTTGGGCAGCAATTGCTGGCCATGCAGGTTGGACTTGGCTTGAGACCTGTTGGATTGGGGATGCTGTTCGATTTCAAAAGGACACTAGCGTCTGGGTTGGTGGGGCCGGCCCCGATACCTATGGCTCGCCCGTCTTTACCTTGGTTCTGATCCTGGTTTTGGCCCTATTCGGCGTCCGTTGGGCTTTGCAAGCCGCTAAAGAAAAGCGATAAGAGCAAACATGTCGTCATCATTCACCTTAAGCGCCCCGATCATCGACTATCTGGCCGAGGTCAACCAAGCCGAGCACCCGGCCCTAACGGCCTGCCGGAACGAAACGGCCAGCCACCCCAAAGCCATGATGCAAATCAGCGCCGAGCAAGGTGCCTTCATGAGCTTTCTAATCCGTCAGATGGATGTTCGATTAGCCGTCGAAGTAGGCGTTTTCACTGGCTATTCGGCTTTGGTGACCGCCCTTGCCTTGCGACAAAATGCAGGGCCCGGCGGCAAGCTCTTTGCCTTCGACATCTCCGAGGAATTCACCGATCTGGCCAAAACCTATTGGCACCAAGCAGGCGTTGAAAGTACGATTGACCTGCGGATTGCGCCTGCTGGCGACAGCCTCATCGCCTTGGCCAATGAAGGCTATGCGGGCAAGATCGACTTTATGTTCGTCGACGCCGATAAGCCCGGATACCTTGATTACTACGAAAAGGGACTAATTCTTTTGCGCACTGGCGGGGTTATGCTGTTTGATAATGTGCTGTGGAGCGGTGCCGTCGCTGACCCCAATGATCAGAGCATAGAGACTGTAGCCCTGCGCGGCCTTGCTGCACACGCCAAAGAAGATCCTCGCGTGCGCGCAGTTATGGTTGCCATTGGTGATGGCCTCATGCTGGTGACAAAGATCTAAAGCTTGGATTAGCTTCGGTCGTTGGCGGCTGTCACTTCCATAGGATCAACCAGCATTTGCACGCTTGTCATGAACTTGCGCCAAGCTTGCGGCAACCAGCTGCGCGCCACCACGGTCGGCTGCTGCCGCCAGTCGCGGGCGACAAAGGGGGCCAGCTTGGTGACAATGGCTGTCCGCCCATGCAGGATCTTATTCACGCGCCAACCTGGCTCCCGCCGCAAAACATCCAATAGGATTTTGCCAGTCCAAAGATCGACATCATCAATCAGCATTTTGCCGCCCACCTTCAAGCGCGGGGCCATATAGAGCCAATCGACGCCGGGCAGCGGAAAGCCGTGACTGCCATCAATGATCGCCACATCTAAATCTTCATGGCCCTTTAAGTGGGGCAGAATGTCTTGGCTGAAACCGTGGTGAAAGCGCACCAA
>CALRLV020000230.1:0-5010 GCA_943368895.1 Ferrovibrio terrae | reverse complement strand
AAAGGTCGAAGAATGGCTGTCATGGTTGAAATCGATGGAGACATTGGGGTCCGCCGTATAACCCAAGACGCCCTTCAAAGGACCATCCGCTGCGGCCTTGATGGCGGCATTGATCTCGTCGACCGTGGTGGTGCGCTTGGCGACAAACTTCAAGTCAACGCAAGAGACGTTTGGCGTCGGCACGCGGATCGCAACACCATCCAAACGACCCGCCAGTTCTGGCAGAACCAAGCCCACTGCCTTGGCCGCGCCAGTTGACGTTGGGATCATGGAAAGGGCAGCAGCGCGGGCACGATACAAATCCTTGTGCATTGTATCCAACGTTGGCTGATCACCCGTATAAGAATGGATGGTGGTCATAAAGCCCTTGTCGATGCCAATAGCGTCGTTCAAGACTTTTACGACCGGTGCCAAGCAATTGGTGGTGCACGAAGCATTAGAGACAATCAGATCATCCTTGGTCAGCGACTGATGGTTCACACCGTACACAATCGTTTTGTCCGATTGCTCGCCGGGCGCAGAAATCAGGACGCGCTTAGCGCCAGCGGTTAAATGCGCGGCAGCCTTTTCACGGGCGGTAAACAGGCCGGTGCACTCCATCGCGATATCGACTTGGTTTTCACCCCAAGGCAAAGTCGCGGGATCACGAAGCGCGGTCACTTTGATTGGCTTGCCATTGACGACAATCGTGTCGCCTTCAACGCTGACGGTGGCAGGGAAACGGCCATGCACGGAATCATATTTTAAGAGGTGCGCATTGGTCGCCGCAGGGCCTAAATCATTGATAGCCACAACTTCAATATCATCTCGTCCATTCTCGATGATGGACCGTAAAACCAGACGGCCGATACGGCCAAATCCATTGATCGCGACGCGCACGCTCATACTAATCTCCGTAGTAAAACTACAAAATCAAGGCGCTTTCGCCTTATTTTGTTGGAACATGACATGTGTGGGAGCCCCATGCCATTTGTACGGTGGCTATAGCCATCATCTGTCGAATCGTCCACCCAATGGCGGTGTTTGCTTGCCGATGATTTGGGGTTTTGGCAGGACTCAGCTATGGGATTTATCATGAGCATTGGAAAGCCTCCCCCGCTGGATCAAACTCTTGTCCGTTTCGACAGTGCGTTGTCGCGACTCGAAACGGCTCTAACCGCCTCCATGGCGCGCGTCACAGATGCTGCGCGCCGGACCGGTTATGAAGAAGGCCATCAAGCCGGACTCCGCGAAGTCCAAGAAACGCGTGGCTATCCTTCAACGCCCGATTTGAACCCCGTTTTGCAAGAAGAGTTGGACGCGGCAAAAGCGCGCGAAGCCCAATTGCAGCGCGCTGTTGAGGAAGCCCGCGCGGCCCTTAAGGATGCTATGGGCGATATCAGAGCCGCCCTCTCACCCCTTTAATTCAATCGACGGACTAGCGAGATCATGAAGATGAAGTCGGTCTCCCTAGACCATCCAGCCTTTGCCGTTCGAGGGGCTATGCATGTGGTTCAATCGCCGACGAGCCTCAAGGCTTGGCGATTGCCCGCTTGGACTTGGGCGCAATCACCCGATCCGGCAGTAGACCTGATGGTCGGCATGACCAGCGGCGTGCGCCTGTGTTTCACTACCGATGCCGAGACGCTTTGCCTTACCGTCCTTGAGACAGGGATACAGCTTGCTGGCACGCCGCGCCGCCCGGCAACTTTTGACCTCTATGTTGACGGAGAACAACAAGGATCAGTCGAAGCCAAATCGGGTCACACGATTGTAGTCGATCCTAAGGGCCCGTCGTTCGCTCCTGGGAACCCATCGGAAATCATTTTCGACGAGCTTGGAACTGGGCTAAAGGCAATCGAGCTTTGGCTCCCTCAATCAGCGCAGGTGGAAATACTCAACCTATCTGTTTCGAGTGAAGCTGAAATCCTTCCCAGCGCGGAGTCGACGGGGCTTCGCTGGGCCCATTATGGCAGCTCCATAAGTCACGGCATGGAAGCCAAAGGGCCATCCTGGACCTGGCCTGCTGTGGCCGCCTGGAAGCTGGGGCATGAGCTCATGAATATCGGGTTGGCGGGACAATGCCATTTGGATGGCTTTGTGGCGCGAACCCTGCGTGACGGACCGTTTGATGCGATTAGCATAGAAGTTGGCATCAACATCATCGGTGCCGACACCATGCGCAGACGCGTCTTTGCCAGCGCCCTTCACAGCTTTTTGGATACGATTCGAGAAGGCAAATAAGACATACCGTTACTCGTTATCTCGCCGATCTTCTGCCCTCTGCTTGAGACACACACAGGGCCTCTCGTGCGTGATGGATTGGCTTGCTACGGCACAACAGTGCGGCCCCATAGTGCGGCTGACGGGGCTTTGACCTTGGTTGAGGGACGCGCCATCATCGCCGATGTTGTGGCGCGGTGCCAAAAGGCTGGCGATGCCAGCCTCTCGTACCTCGATGGCCTCACCCTCTTCGGTGCAGCAGACGCAGAAGACCTACCGGATCTTCTGCACCCGAATGCGGCGGGCCAAGAGCGAATGGGCCAACGCTTTTCCGCCCATAACTGGCTGGAGTCTCGGGCCTAAGTTATGGGTGAAGGCCTGATTTTACAGAAGTTCAATTGAAGTCTATAGCCGCAAGCTGTGCGTAGGGAGAGCCAAGTTTGACCAAGATTTTGATCACCGGCGGAGCAGGATATATCGGCAGTCATGCAGCTTGGGCATGTGTAGATGCCGGCTATGAAGTTGTGGTGCTCGACAATTTGTCAACCGGCGTTGCCCGCAACGTGCCTAGTACCGCAACTTTAATTGAGATGGATATTGGCGACTCCGAGGGCGTAGGTCACGTTCTAGAAGCTCACAAAGTTGACGCCATTATGCACTTTGCCGGCTCGATCGTGGTACCGGAATCTGTGGTCAACCCCGGTCTATATTACCACAATAACACCGCCAAAAGTCTAGGTTTGATCCAGCAGGCCGTGAGAGCAGGTGTAAAGGCTTTCATTTTTTCCTCCACTGCAGCCGTCTATGCGCCAGGTAATTCCGCACCTTTAGAAGAGACGGCGCCAAAGGCACCCTTGAGTCCCTACGGCCAATCTAAGTTGATGACGGAATTAATGCTGGCAGATATATCAGCGGCCCACGGCCTTTCGGTAGGCGTGTTGCGCTATTTCAACGTTGCCGGCGCTGACCCGCAGGGCAGGACAGGCCAAAGCACACCCAATGCAACACATTTGATCAAGGTTGCTTGCCAAGTTGCGACTGGCCAGCGACAGCAAATGGAAATTTTCGGAACCGATTACGACACACCAGATGGCACCTGTATCCGCGACTATATTCACGTAAGCGACCTTGCGGATGCCCATGTGCTACTGGCCCAGCATCTCTTGTCAGGCGGGCCCAATGTGACGGCTAATTGCGGCTATGGCAAAGGCGCCTCAGTCTTTGAAGTACTGAAGTCGATGGAAAAGCAATTGAACCACCCAGTCCCAGCCATCTTGTCCCCTCGCCGCGCGGGCGACGCCCCATCCTTGGTTGCCAATTCGACACATCTGAAGTCGCTTGTGCCTTGGCAGCCCAAATTTGAGGATCTAGACGCAATCGTAGCCGCCGCCCTTGCCTGGGAGCGCGAACTGGTTGCCCGCTCCCACACGAATTGAGCGGCTTAGCGCAATCAAAGCGAGGGTTTGACTCAGCCTCACCGACAGACCCCAACTTAGCGGCGCTACTTTAACCATTCAAAGGTACTTCGGCCAAAATCATCCCAAGTTGGCAGAACTAAGGTCTGAGCATCCTTCCAAAGGCGCGCTACCAACCTATCATCCGCCAACTTCCAGATCGCGTCCTCAATCACTTCAACAGATACACTTGGAACCCGGATCTGCCCCGCTTCCGGCAAGCCATTCAGGCTCGGAATGCCATCACCGACAACGACTGGAATACCTGCGTGCAAGCTCTCCAATGGCGGCAAACCAAAACCTTCCAAGGAACTCATATAAATCGTAGCTCTTGCCTTACGTAGGATTGTCAAAACTTCTTGATCTGAAGCATTAGTAACATGAACTAGATTTTGCCAGCGGGCGCTGATGCGGCGGATTTCCTTTGCCGCAACGCTATCCTTATCAAACGCGTATCCGACCAAGACGAGATTAAGTGTCAAACCCTTTTCCCAAGCCTTCTCGAAGGCTTGAGCTATTAAGTCCTGATTTTTACGACCATCTATCGACCCCAAGCATACAATGTCACACTTGGCTCTATCAAAATATTGTTGTTCCAATTCGAGCCCATCGGCTCCCAAGGGCAAGACAACGCCTTGACGCTCTGGTTCCCGTAGAATTCGCAATCGCCAGTCGTCATAGGTATTTTGGCTGATAAATGAAGCATTGTCGCACTTAGTCGACAACTTGAGGTATGGCATCAACGGGCCAGCGCGATGCACATTGATTGCATCAGGATAAAGCCAAGGGATGAAGTCGTAGAATAACATCGACAGCCTGACATTTGGGCAGGTCAATCGCCATTCATAGTGGCCGACGCGTAAGGGGTCGAAGAAGAGTTCTGGAATTACCAAATGGATATCTTGATATGGCACCCTTACGACGGGCGTAATTTTCAAAATTTCTTGGATCTCTGCAGCGATCTCTTTCGAAGATTTGCTCTTGGTCTTCTCATCCTGCTCAAGCAAAAGTTCTACAACGGAATCTGGCACCTCAATAAGATCGATTGAATCATAATCAAACCGACAAACTTTCAGTTCCCCTGTCGGGACCCAGGCGGACAGAAAAGACCTTACAACCCGTTGAATGCCGCTTCGGATCGGATTACCGACCAACTCAGTTATATCTGCGTAAATCATGGCATGGCTTCCAAATGCTCAGTGTCGGCTGCCTGGACTGGAAACCCAATGGCAGACATTAGTCCGAGGCCATATGCCCTAAACGTGCGCGGTTCCAGATAGTCTGCGACCGCCAATGCATCGACCTGATCAAACCTACCTGACGTGAAAATTACGTCCAATTGCTCTGCGATCAG
>CALRLV020000229.1:0-5016 GCA_943368895.1 Ferrovibrio terrae | reverse complement strand
AGCTGGTTGCGGGTCAGTACCAATTCAGAAACCATGGTCATCAAGGTTTCAAGCACTTCGACATTGACGCGGATTGTTTGATTGGACGAGACCGCGCCACCTTTGGCCGCGGTGTCATCATCGTCTTCTTTGATCGCGCGCATTTCAGGCGCAGCGCGGCGCTCTACCACTGGGGCACTTTGCTCAACGGCGACCGGCGCAGGAGCAACAGGTGCTGTAACGACGCTTACGACCAGCTCAGCTTCATCATCAGGTGTTGCCGACAGGAAGGCGGCTTCCAATTCCGCCAGTGACACTTCGCCTGGTCGCAATTCCCGGCCCAGATCAGGGTCCCAACGAAGTCCGGTTGAAGATGCAGGTGCGGCTTCAACGACAGGAGCAGCGACAATTTCTGGCTCTGGCTCAGGAGCAGCGACTTCGACCACGGTAGGTGCCGCACTCGGTGCTGGATGACCTTCGGCAGCCAATTCCAAGGCACCAATCAAAGCACTGTCATCGCCTTCGGGTTCAGCGCCGGTGGCTTCTAATTCAGACAGAATTTCTTTGATGCGGTCGATGCTTTCAAGAACCAACTGCACTTGGTCAGGTGTCGCCACCAAAGTTCCGTCGCGAAATTTGCCTAGAAGAGTTTCCCCGGCATGCGCAACAAATTGCAAGCGCGGCAGCCCCAAGAAGCCGCAAGTTCCCTTGATCGTGTGGACCAGTCGGAAGATACTATTAAGTGTATTGCCGTCAGTCGGATCCGCTTCAAAAACAACAAGCTGAGTATCGACGGTTTCGAGGAATTCATTTGTCTCAGTTATGAATTCGCCAAGTAGTTCATCCATAAAACCAGCCCTTTGCCGACGCGTTGAATTTGACGCTACACGCCAATCATCTGCACACAATGACGGCGGACGGTTAAGACAGGACTAAATTTTGGGCAGAAGTGCAGTTTTATGTCGCTATGCGAACAATAAGTTCAACGCGCTCTTCACTTTCGCGCGCCGCGAGCTCCGCGCGGGCCCCCGAAGCAGTGATGAAGGCTAAATAGGGTTGGACAGAGCGGCCATCAAAGCCGCCTTCCGGCATCTCGCCTGCTAAGCCTGCACGTACGGATGGCTTTAAGGTGGCGCGCGGGCCGGTCGCAATGACATTTAGGGTCAATTTATCGTCTTCTTGGCCGCCTGTAACTTCCAATTGGCCACCGCGTGGCAAGCAATCGAGGCCAACAAGGATCAAATTCATCAAGATTCTGGCCGCTGCCCGCGGGGCAGATTGAACCTCTAGCGTCCAAACCAATTGTGGCTTCTGGCTTTCGACAAACCGCTTGGAAAGTTCGCGCAACTCGCCCAGATCAGCCGTGCCAACACCGGTAGTGCCAGCACCGAAAGTGGCACGCATGAATTCAAGCTTCACAGCGGCTTGCCCAGCAGACGTCCGGATCAACTCCATCGCTTGCTCACGCATGTCTGCACCATGGTCATCGTCGAGAATGTCCAGCGCAGTCGTCAAAGCGGAGATGGGCGACACGAGATCATGACAAATCCGAGAGGAAATGAGAGCGACGAGGGTTGAGGCATCCATAAGCATGACCTCTCTGTGCCCCGATTCGGAGCGAAGCGGTCAGAAGAGCGCATTAGATCGCGCAAAATCGCGAATAGCCCCCAAAAGTGCCGCCTACAATATCTGGTGTTATCAACATGTAGAGGGAAGCCCATATTTGTGGAAAACCCTATCACTAGCCCTTGTGTTAATAAGTCGTGAAGCTACTATGGGTGGGCACTCAAATAGCTGGCCTTCAAGGCTGGGCACAAGATATGGGGATATTCATGACCAACGGCTGGACGGATGATCGCGTCACCCTACTCAAGAAGTTGTGGACAGATGGGCTTTCGGCCAGTCAGATTGCCAAGCAATTAGGCGGTGTGACCCGCAATGCCGTCATTGGCAAGGTCCATCGCTTGGGTTTGGCGGGTCGGGCTGCACCCTCGCGTCCGATCAAGCGCATTCCAGTACCGACCGCGCGTCCGCGTCCGGTTTTGGTCGTGCCGCAACATGTGGCATCCAAAGTGGAGTCCGCGGTTAAGGCATTGGCCCCTGCAGCACCTGCGCCCATCGTAAAACCCGTGGCAAAGCCCGCGGCGCCGCCGCAAAAGCGCGGTGATCTAATCGGCGTGCTGCAATTGGGCACCAATATGTGCAAATGGCCCATCGGCGACCCCGGCGATCCAGACTTTGGTTTCTGTGGTGCTCAATGCAGTTCAGGTGCCGTCTATTGTACCGAACATGCGGCCATCGCGTTCCAGCCCGCCCTTAGCCGTCGCCAAGGTGGCAATAAGGAAGATCGTGCAGCTTCTGAAGTCCGCCGTCTGGCGCGATTGGCTAACTTTTAAGTCAATCGTAAATTTTACCAACAAAAGAGCCGCGTCCTCGTATGAGGAAGCGGCTTTTTTCTTAAACAAGGATGTCCGCGCTTAGTCTTCAAGCAGGCGACGGGCGATCACTTGGGCTTGGATTTCGCCAGCACCCTCAAAAATATTGAGGATACGTGCATCGGCCAATACCCGGCTGACCGGATATTCCAGCGCAAAGCCGTTGCCGCCGTGGACCTGCAAGGCATTGTCTGCCGCAGCCCAAGCCACGCGAGCGGCCAGAAGTTTCGCCATGCCGGCTTCCAAGTCACAGCGCTTGTCTTCATCCTTTTGGCGGGCTGCAAAATAGGTGAGTTGGCGTGCGCCCAGGATTTCGGCGGCCATTTGTACCAATTTGTTATGCACACGCGGGAAAACAAAGATCGCAGCCCCGAATTGTTGCCGGTCGAGCGCATAGCCTAGGCCCAGGTCGAGGGCGTTTTGCGCCACGCCGATGGCGCGCGCGGCAGTTTGGATGCGCGCGCTTTCAAAGGTGGCCATCAAATGCTTGAAGCCCATGCCTTCCACGCCACCCAAAAGGTTCTCAGCTGGCACTTTGAACGCGTCAAAGCCCAACTCATATTCTTTCATGCCGCGATAGCCCAAAACCTCAATCTCGCCGCCAGTCATGCCGTCTGCGGGGAAGGGGTTATCATCGGTTCCGCGTGGTTTAGGGGCCAAGAACATCGACAAGCCAGAGAAATTATCCGTCTCAGGCTTGGTGCGGGCAAGCAGGGTCATCATGTCGGCGCGTGCTGCGTGCGTGATCCAGGTTTTATTGCCCGTGATTTCCCAATGGCTAACTTTGTTTTCGCCCCGCGTGCGCAGAGCACCAAGGTCTGAGCCGGTATTGGGCTCTGTGAAAACAGCAGTCGGCAAGGTCTCAGCCGAAGCGATCCGGGGCAGCCAGTAGTTTTTCTGGTCATCCGTGCCGCCCGTCAGAATGAGTTCTGCTGCGATCTCCGAGCGGGTGCCTAGGGAGCCGACACCAATATAGGCGCGCGACAATTCTTCAGAGACGACACACATAGCGGTCTTGCCCATGCCAGATCCGCCGAATTCTTCCGGGATGGTCAAGCCAAAGACGCCAAGCTCTGCCATCTCTGTCAGAACAGACATGGGGATCAATTCATCGCGCAAGTGCCAGCCATGCGCAAACGGGGCGACTTTTTCTTGGCCAAAGCGGCGGAACGTATCGCGCACCATTTCATAGGTTTCATCCAGGCCTGTGACTTCAATCGTGCCCTTGCCTTGCGCTTGGGCGACGAGGTCGGCGGTGCGGGTTTTGAGTTCTTGGGTAGCGGCCGCCAACAGCGCCGCGCTGGCGGGGCCAGATAAAGCCTCTTCCACAATGGCTTCAAGGCCTAGTTCGGCAGGGCGAATGGTCTCGCCTTGGTTCATGGAAATCCCGCCCTTTAAGTCACCCAGATAACTGGAGAATAAGAGGCAGGAGAGGGCAGCTTCTGTTTCGCCAAACAGCCCTTCTTCTTGCAGCTTCACGGCCCAATTCGCCACTTCGCGCAAGGTCTCAACATAGGTCGCAATCCAAGCTAGCCCGTGCACAATATGCTGCTCTTGGTCGATCAGCTTGCGGTCAATCTTGCCAGCCGGGGCCACACGCTTGCGAACAAAGGCCAAGGCCGCTGTTTTGATCGGCGTAAGGGCTGCCGCACTCTCTCCTAATAAGGCAGGAACGGTCTTAGGGGATAAGTCCAGGGCAAGCGTTGGCGTGGAAGCGTTCATGGTAAGACTCTCTGATTTCGCATATGCAGCATGACATAGCGCACGCACGCCAGAAGGCAAAGGCTAATTTTAGCCCTATCTGCGCAGTATTTTTCTAATTTGAGAGCTCACATCCCTAAATTGGGGATATCATTTTCCAGAAGAGCGCGGTCTGCCGTAAAAATAACCCTGCTGGCCGATTACGCCAATCTCACGCAGGGCTTCTGCTTCTTCGGCTGTTTCCACCCGTTCAGCCACAGTCTCCATGCCGAGGCCACGGGCAAGCTGATCAATCGCAACCACAAAAGCCCGACTATCTTCTCGCGATTCAATGTTCTTTACATAAGCGCCGTCAATCTTGATCTCATCAAGAGGGAGGGCGCGGATCGAACGAAACGAGGTATGGCCTTCGCCAAAATCATCCAAAGCCAAGCGAGCACCGGCCGCGCGAACGGAGTGCCCAAATCTCGCTGCAGCATCCAAATCATGGATCGCAATCGACTCGGTAATCTCCACCGTCAAGCGGTCCGAGATGGCATGATTATAGGCCAAGATGTCGAGATAATCGCGACAGGCAGAAGAATCCGCAATCGTGCCAGCCGACACATTGATCGCCAACTTGATTGTGTCTTCCCGTGTGAGGGCGCTGAGAGCGAGGTTCAGGGTTTCAATATCCAATTCGCCGACCAAGCCAGCCCGCTCTGCTGCTGGGATGAAATCAATTGGTGCAACGATGCGCCCGTCAACTTGGATGAGACGGGATAGACATTCCCATCGCACGATTTGATTATCCGCTGAGGATATAATGGGCTGACGGAACAGGCACATGCGATTATCGGCCAAGGCTGATTTCAGCATGATGGTTTCTGGATCATTGGCTGCACGTGGCATCGGCGGCACA
>CALRLV020000228.1:0-5041 GCA_943368895.1 Ferrovibrio terrae | reverse complement strand
ATTGGCCATTATGTCGATCCATTGGAAGAGCGTGTCACCCTGCCGGACTTTGGCGTTGATTTCGCCCAGATCGACCAATTGTGGATCATTGGCTGTGGCACCGCCTATTTGGCTGGCCGGGTTGGTGAGTATTGGTTTGAGCAAGTGGCGGGTCTATCGTGCGAGACCGACATTGCTTCTGAATTCCGCTATCGCGAACCCGTCGCCGCAGGTCGCGCGGCAGCCTTGTTCATTTCCCAATCAGGCGAGACCGCTGATACGCTTGAGGCCTTGCGCCTGTGTAAGCGCAAGAGTTGGAAGACGATTGCGGTCGTCAATGTGCCTGAAAGCTCCATCGCGCGGGAAGCCGATGCCGTCTTGCCGACCTTGGCGGGCCCTGAAATTGGCGTGGCTTCGACCAAAGCCTTCGTCGCCCAATTGTCCGCCCTTGCCGCTATCTCCGTCGCCGCGGCCTTGGCGCGCAAAAAGATTGATCGCGACGAGGAGCGCCGTCTTGCGCACTTGCTGATGGAAACGCCGCGCCTCATTCGTGAAGCATTGAAAGTCGAATCCACGATTGCGGCGGCAGCCGAAGAAGCCAGCCACGCTCGCTCTATCCTCTATATCGGTCGCGGCATGGCTTATCCAATCGCTTTGGAAGCTGCCCTTAAGCTCAAAGAGATCAGCTATATTCATGCTGAAGGCTATGCGGCGGGTGAGTTGAAGCATGGGCCGATCGCGTTGATCGATGAAGTCACGCCCGTGTTTGCCATTGCCCCACACGACCATTTGTTTGAGAAGACGATCTCCAACGTTCAAGAAATTGCGGCTCGGAAGGGCCGCGTGACCTTGTTCTCAGACGCTTTGGGTATTGAAGAATCTGGTGATGTCGCCCGTCATACGATTGAAGCGCCAAAGGCCGATCCGTTCGTGGCCCCGATCGTCTATTCACCCTTGATCCATTTGCTGGCCTATCATGTGGCAGTGGCAAAAGGGACGGATGTGGACCAACCGCGGAACCTCGCGAAATCGGTTACGGTCGAGTGATCTGACGAAGGACAATTGCGCGCTTTAAAAGGCTTAAAGGCGACCAAGCAAATTGGCGCGCGAGGTCGATGAGGCTGACTTTGCGCTTGGCCTGAATGGCTTTTCGGGCCTGCCAAGCTTGGCTCCAGCCCTTCAGACCGTCGGCAAGCCCGCGACCGTAAGCAGGGCCTGCGCCGCGCCAAGCCGTATGCGCCCAGAGTAGAAGTGTCGCGGCGAAATGGGGCAAAAGTAGCAGCCACAATAGTGTGGTAGGCATGTTACGAATGAAGGTCCACAGCCGATTGCGTGTGCCGTGATAGACGGCGAAGTCAGACAGTCGCCCGCTCGAGGCAGAGCCCATATGGCGCACCTGAGCATCCGCCACTTGCACGACTTGCCCACCCGCTATGCGATGGCGAAATCCAAGGTCGACGTCCTCGCAATAGCAGAAATAGCCTTCTTCATAGCCACCCAATTGGGCAAATATGTCCGCGCGCCACATGGATGCCGCCGCACACGGGCTAAAAGCCTGACCATCGGCTAAGTCACTCGGCCTGGGCTTGCGATATCCACCACGGAATGGAATGCCAAACGCATGATAGACATCGCCCGCGCCATCGAGTTGGCTGGGATCTTCATCTAACATCTGGGTCGAGCCAAAGGCAGTCACATTGGGATAGCGCTTCGTGGCTGCTATCAATGCCTCGAGCCAGTCAGGCTCTGGAAAGGCATCTGGGTTTAAGCAGATGATCCACTGACCTTTAGCCAATTTTGCGGCCTGATTATTGGCAGCCGCAAAGCCCGTGTTGATTGGATTGGCAACACATTGCGTCGCCCGCGTCCGGGTTGCGGCATCTACCTCAGCCCCCTCAGGCGAGGCATTGTCGATCAGAATGGTCTCAAATTCGCGGCAAGTCTGCGCGTCGAGACAGTCGAACAAGCGCGGCAATTGAGCCCGGCTCTTGTAAGCAACAATTAGGATCGAGACGTGCGGCCCAGCCAAGTTCAGCCAAGAGCCTCAACGGCTGCGCAGACAGCTTCGCTGGTGATGCCAAAATGCGCGTAAAGGGCTTGATAAGGCCCAGATGCGCCAAAGCCCTTCATGCCAATGAAGGTGCCCGTCGGGCCAATCCAGCGGTCCCAGCCAAAACGCACGGCGGCTTCAATCGCAATCTTGGGCAAATCGCCACCCAAGACCTCGTGTTGATAGGCTGTCGACTGCGCCTCAAACAATTCGAGGCAGGGGGCCGAGACAACACGCACACCAATACCGGCTTCGGCCAATTTAGCTTGGGCGTTCATCGCAATCTCAACTTCCGAACCGGTAGCAATCAAGACCGCCTTTTCTGGCAGGCTCGAGGGTGACAAGACATAAGCACCCCGCGCGCTGCGACTGGTTGGCGAGCCATCTTTACGTTGGAAGGCGAGCTTCTGGCGGGTCAAGGAAAGCACTGAGGGTGTCTTTGGGGCGAGCAACGCCAGCTCCCAGCACTCGGCGACTTCAACCGGGTCACAAGGCCGGAAGACCATGACATTCGGGATTGCCCGCAGTGAAGCCAAGGTCTCAACTGGCTGGTGCGTAGGGCCATCTTCGCCCAAGCCAATGCTGTCATGGGTCAAGACGTGGATGGTGCGGACTTCCATCAAGGCACCCAAGCGAAGGGCCGGGCGCAGATAATCGGCAAATACGAGGAAGGTTCCAGAATAAGGGACCACGCCCCCATGCAGGGCCATACCATTCATGGCCGCGGCCATCCCATGTTCGCGAACGCCATAATGGACATAACGCTCTTGATAAGCGTTTGCCCCAAAGCCTTTCATGCCCGTCACTTTGGTGTTCACCGAACCAGTCAAGTCAGCCGATCCGCCCATAAGCAAATCAAAGGCCGGAACCAAAACCTCCAATGCAGCGCCAGAGCTTTCGCGGGTCGCTAAGGATGGAGCCTTTTCGGCCATGGCGGCGCAATGGGCTTCGGTGAGGGCGCGCAATTTCGCTGGGTCGATCTTTGAATTCAAAAGGTCTTCGATTGCGCCATGGTCCGCCCGTTTGTCCATCCGTGCTTGCCACTCGGCATGGGCTTTCGCCCCGCGACTACCGGCAGCGCGCCAATCGGCAACGATCTCTTCTGGCACGACGAAAGGTGCATGTGGCCAATTGAGAGCTTTGCGCGTGGCCTCAATCTCGGCGGCTCCAAGCGGAGAGCCGTGGGTCTTGGCGGTCCCAGCCAAATTGGGAGAGCCAAAGCCAATTTGTGTGCGGCAAGCGATCAAGACTGGACGGTCAGAGGATAAAGCCGCCGTCATTGCCGCTTCCAGTGCAATTGGATCATGGCCATCGACTCGGCTTGTCTGCCAGCCAGCTGCATCAAAGCGCTGGAGTTGGTCGCCTGTCTCGGCCACCGACAAAGCTCCGTCGATGGAAATCTCATTATCATCCCACAGGACGATTAGGCGGTTCAGGCGTAAGTGGCCAGCCAAGGAAATGGCTTCATGGCTGATACCCTCCATCAAGTCACCGTCTGATGCGATAACCCAGGTGTGGTGGTCGCAAACATCCGCGCCCAAATTTGCCCGTAAATGGGCTTCAGCCATCGCCATGCCAACGGCGGTGGAAATGCCCTGTCCCAAAGGTCCAGTCGTGGTCTCAACGCCGGGCACATGACCATATTCAGGGTGGCCTGCGGTGAGGGCACCCATCTGGCGGAAGTTCTTCAGCTGATCGATCGTCATGGCTTCATAACCCGTCAGATGCAGCAGCGAATAAATCAGCATCGAGCCATGTCCGGCGGAAAGAACAAAGCGGTCACGATCCTGCCAGTCTGGGGCCTTGGCGTCGAATTTCAGAAATTTCGTGAACAGGACCGTCGCTACATCTGCCATGCCCATGGGCATACCGGGGTGTCCAGAATTGGCGGACTGAACGGCGTCCATCGACAAGAAGCGAATGGCGTTGGCGAGGTCTGAATGGCTGGTCATGGGAGGGGAAACTTTCGTCAGCTGAATGACGGACCGCATATAGGACTCGCTGCCGCGTAACAATGGTAAACGGCATCTGGTTCGTCCCATGCGCCGCCCGAATAGTGGGCGGACTCATTGCAGACTCATTGTGGTCAAAATCTACGCCCGATTTTGTCGTAAGAGGGGTCCATACCTAACTCACATACAGAGTGAGACCCAACTATGACCATCCTTCCTTACCCAAAGTCCCGTCGTCGCGTTGCTAAGCCAAAGACCGCCTCCGTGGCGGCGGCCATTGCCCCACCTTCAGGTGCCTTGCTTAATGCTATCCTATCGTATGCCGACATTTCTGAGGACATTGGAGGCGGGATGACTCTCTTGCGGGTCAGTGCGAAACGGATGGATGATGCGGTCATCACGCAGAGTCTTGGTCGCGAGGCCGCGCGCTTGGCTGATGTCTCTATCCTCTGGAATGATGATGAGAGCGAGATTCATGCTGTTCTGGATGCAGCCATTCCGAGCGGGGTTGAGGATTTCTGGACCGAGCCTCAGTTTGAGCTGACAGATTTGGCAATGGCCTATCTCGACGAAATGCTCGACATGGAAGAGCGCGCTAAGGCGGGCTAGCCTATTATTTGCGCAGCTTAGCGTCTCATAAACACTTTATTCGCCATAATCTTGCCTTGTGAGGGGTAACATGCGGCCACAAACCGCCTTATAAGTAGGCTTATGACGACAATTGCTCTGGTCGATGACGACGAAAACATCCGCGCTTCCCTGGAAATCCTTTTCCAGAGCGAAGGTTATGACGTTCGCACTTATCCGGACGGGGCAACGGCCCTGCCTGCTCTGATCTCGGACCCGCCCGATATTGCGATCCTAGATATCAAAATGCCACGCATGGACGGGGTGGAGTTATTGCGTCGCGTTCGGGAAAGCTCCGACGTGCCAGTCATTTTCTTGACGTCGAAGGATGATGAAATTGACGAGGTCATTGGCTTTTCAGTCGGTGCCGATGATTTCATCCGCAAGCCCTTCTCGACTCGCTTGTTGTCCGAGCGGGTGAAGGCGGTTTTGC
>CALRLV020000227.1:0-5053 GCA_943368895.1 Ferrovibrio terrae | reverse complement strand
ATATCTACGACCACATCATAAATCGCACCTACCAAGCACCGTACTAATTTCGCTTGGGCAAAAGGTGGATTCTGGAAGTGGAGGCCGCGCAACGTAAGTTTCTGAGATGACTTCACATGATTGTCTTGCAGAAATTCCATGTCCGCCAGATAAGGAAGCAGGGTCACCTTATTGTAACTCTCTTCAAACCACCCACGCTCGTCGCCATGGCGCGTGGGTTCGATCAAAAGTACGTCTGGGATGCTCAATCGAGTTACTTGCATCCGACTCTGCCCTAGCTAACCGCTCTGCTAAGGTTATCGATTGCCTCAGCAATGCGAACCGCGGCAGCTCCGTCTGTGGCGGAGATGGCGACCTCCTGCTCGCCAAGGATCGCAGCGATAAAGTCTGCCGTAGCGGCCCCCATTGGATCAGGGATTCTCGATGCAAAATCTCCATGCAAGCCGAAACTTGGCCCGTCGCTAAAGCTTTTGGCCATAAAGTCGACCGCAACCGCACCAGTGGGATAGTGAATGGTCATACGCCGATCCCGGTTCTCAGCAGCACGACTAGCCAGAAAACGTGCTTCACCGCCGCCAGCAAAAGTCAGTACAGCTTCCATTGCATCAGGATTGTCAGGCTGGCCAGCTAAACGCGTGGCTTGGATGGAAATGGGCTCAGACCGAAACAGTAGACGCGCCAAATCAATGTCATGAACCATTAGATCCAACGTCACCGAGACGTCAGCGCCGCGAACGCTGGGCAACCCAACCCGCACGGCTTCTAACTTCAGCGGCATTTGACTTACTTCAAACAAACCCATTGCTTTGAAAATGTAGCGTTCTTGGTGACCCGCCTGAAGAACAATGCCGCGCTCTTTGGCGTGCTGGCACAATATATCTGCGTCAGCAGCTGTTGCAGCCAAGGGCTTTTCAACCAAGCAATGTTTGCCGGCATCAATAGCAGACCGCGCCACGCCCCCGTGGGCGATAGCCGGAGTGGCAACCACCAGGGCATCAACATCAGACAAAATAGCCGACAAATCACTATAGGCTTTTGTACCCATTTCGCTTGCCAGCGCTTCAGCACGTTCCGCACTGAGGTCAAAAATACCAACCAAAGTAGCGCGGGGATTAGCCCTGATTTTATTGGCGTGATTGCGACCAAACACGCCGGCCCCTGCAACGCCAATCCGGACCCGCTTCTCTGTTGCGTCTGACACGTGATACGCCTTTTTTATGACCTTTGCGCAGGATTGCCCGCACAAAAACTGGATGAGTGTTGCTACTGCGCTTCTAAGCGGTCCGCAACCCGCAGTACTTCTGCAAAGGCCAAGAATAAATGATAAAAGGTTGACGTTGGCATGGCTTTAGCGACGGGTTGTCCAGCTTGATTAAATGCATCTAGCCATCCACCAGCGGGATCCACGGCCAAGTAGCGGTTGAGCAAAAGCTGCAAAGTCGGCTGTAGGACAGGAACCGGATTCATACCCGTTAGCTCATAGAGCGCCACTGCGGCCTTCAATCGCTCCGTATTCGGCCAAGTCCTTGAACCCGCATCGATCAACTTTCCATCATCCAGAATAACGTTGTAAGTTGCGGCGCTCGCGTGATCGACACCCAATTCTTCGCCAAAGGAGATTAATCCTTCGACTTGATCTCTAACCTCAACACCCAATAATTTGTGAGCGGCCGCGAGAATCCAAGCCCATTCAAACTGGTGGCCTGGCTCTACCCAATGGCCCTTTTCCCCAATTAATCGGTCGAGATTATCGTCAAAATACTCGCACAAGGTTCGTCGCGTTGGATCATAGAAGTGGTTCTGAAACAATGCGATAATCTCGCGGGCTACACGGGAGAAGATTGTGTCTTGCGTGCTTTCATAGCATGCCAGACAGGCCTCGAGTGTATGCATATGCGGGTTCTGGAGTCTTGGCCCTGACGCTGGAAGCTGGTGCCAAAAGCCGATTTTTGGATGGCGCATCTTTCCGTCAATCAGAGCAATCGTCTGATGCATTAATTCGAGAACATCCGGGGTTGGGGAAACTCGATAATACCAACCCAAAGAGAACAAGGCGAAAGCATTGTCGTAAAGATCAGTGGTCGGATCTAGAATTTGATTATCCGTCGTGACCAGCTTGGCCCAGCCCAAGTCTTGTCCCTGCCAACAATGGGCAACCATGGCCTCATACATTTTTTTGGCATGAGTAATACCTGGCTGCCAGCCAAGCAAATGGGCGTGGGAAAAAACATAGACTTGGCGGCAAAACACACGGACACGTTTGAAACCGGGGTCAGAAGGGCCACCGTCTAAAGCCAATTCCTCAACTGGGCCACCATGATCAGGGTCCCAGCCACGCTCTGCCCATAAGGGCAAAGCCTGCTCAAATATCCAAGTACGAAGGCGCTTGATCTCTTGGTCCATGACCAGAACTCCTTCACTATCTAAACCGTTTGATTGTATCCACCAACCTCGGTGAACGCTGATAGTCTAGGCTTTGCTTCCTCATGGAATAAGGCCCGCATATCCGCGTCAGACACTGTACTTTCGACTACGACCACAAGCTCTGGCTTATTGGAAGACGCGCGCACCAGAACGAAGGATCCGTCTTCCAGAGTAACGCGGGCACCATTGACTGTGTTTACATCGCGAATCGCACGACCCAAGATTTTGCCACCATCGGCAGCCAACGCGACGTAATCAGCTACAACCCGATCAATCACGCCATATTTTACTTCGTCGCCGCAATGCGCGGACATGGTGAGCGAAGTCCACGTCAATGGCAGTTTTTGCTTCATATCTGAGAGTTTCGCCCCACCTGCACGATCTAACATAGCAAGGATCACGCGCGCAGCGACTAGCGCATCGTCATAGCCGCGCCCATAGGGTGCACGCAGGAAGAAGTGGCCCGACTTCTCAAAGCCCGCCAAAGCATTGAGCTCATTGGTACGCCGTTTGATGTATGAGTGACCGGTTTTCCAGTAATCTACCTTCGCGCCATTGGCCTTTAGAACCGGATCGATTTCGTAAGCACCCGTGGATTTCACATCCACCACAAAAGTGGCGTTTGGATGCAAAGCACTCATATCACGTGCAAGCAGAAGACCAATCTTATCCGCGAAAATCTCTTCCCCAGAATCGTCCACAACGCCGCAACGATCACCATCGCCATCAAAGCCTAACGCCAATTCAGCACCGGTCGCACGTACGGTCTCAGCCATGGCGTGAAGCATTGCCTCATCTTCTGGATTTGGATTGTACTTTGGGAAGGTCCAGTCAAGGTCGCAATCCATCTCGACGACTTCAGCCCCCATGCGACGCAATGCGTCCGGTGCGTAAGCGCCAGCCGCGCCATTGCCGCACGCGACTACTACCTTGATCGGTCGGCTGAGCTTAAAATCACCAACGGCATCCGCGATATAGCGCTCCCGCATGCCATCAACACGTGTGAGACTGCCGCCCGGCCTTTCAACAAAAGAACCTGACAAGACGATGTCGCGCAGCTTGCCCATTTCGTCTGGTCCAAAAGTCAAAGGCTTTTGAGCGCCCATTTTGACCCCAGTCCAGCCATTCTCATTGTGGCTGGCAGTAACCATAGCAACTGCCGGCGCATCTAGGGCAAACTGTGCATAATAAGCCACTGGCGACAGCGCCAAGCCAATGTCGAGGACCTCACAGCCCGCCTGCATCAAGCCAAGGGTCAGGGCCTGCTTAATTGATAGTGAGTAAAAACGGAAATCATGGCCAACAACTACACGGCTCGCACCATATTCATGGAGCAACGTCCCTAGCCCAAGACCCAATGCCTGCACGCCTAAGAAATTCAGCTCTGGGGCTTTTGCATTTCCCTGAATGCCAAACCACCAACGGGCATCATATTCGCGAAAGCCCGTCGCCTTGACCAATGGATTCATTTCAAAATCCAAAGTATTCGTGACTAGGTCCGCCCTTGGCTTTGGCATCGTGGTTTTCGTCATTTGTCAGCTCCAATTGAAGTCGCCGTGCACTAGCGCGTAACGGCACGGGAATAAAGAGAATGGGCACATGAACCTGCGCATTGGCCCGCCCTAGTGGCTTAACGAAAAACAATTGCGGGGTGACCAGCATGCAAACACATTGTTCGCATCTCTTCTTAATGCCCGCACTATGAAAGCGCATTCAGAATCGTGGCCATCATCAGTCACGTCATCCGGGGTAACTGAATGCGTGAAACGTTCCACCCCTCTGTTCGATGATCAACCCGTCGTCGAGATTCTAGCTCGCAGGCTTAAACGCATTTGCAGCAAGGCGAACATCTTGTGCTCGATCTTTATGCATAACTAGAATGCCCTGTGCAGTCGCAATAACAACAAGATCCTCTACGCCAATTAAGGCTACCGGAACATTCTCCGAGCGCACCAAGCATCCCCTAGCGTCAAAGAGGGCAGCAGTCCCATGTGCAACGTTAGCCGCCTCATCCTTTACAGCCAAGTCCCATAAGGTCAGAAACGAGCCAACATCGTTCCAACCCATATCGACTGGCACGACAGCTGCGCGCTCGGTTGGCTCCATCACAGCATAATCGACTGAAATGGAGGGGGCCTGAACAAAGGCCTCCTCATCCAGATAGATGCAGCCAGCATCACGGCGGCTTGCAGCCAATGCTAGACGAGCCGCGTGCAAAACGTCAGGGGCATAAGTTTTGAGTTCATGCAAAAAGGCACTTGCCTTGTAGAAGAAGATTCCCGCGTTCCAAGCATAGCTGCCATCGGCGAGATAGGCCTGAGCAGTTGGGAGGTCCGGCTTCTCCCGAAACGCCTCTACAGCGAAAACGCCTTCGTTCAACTGCAGTCCGCTTTTGATATAACCATATCCGGTCTCTGGTGATGTCGGGGTCACCGCAAAGGTGACAATGCGACCATCCATAGCTGCCTCAAAGGCATCAAGGCAGGCTTGATGCAGCCGCTCTGGCTTCGCGATGACATGATCCGCAGGCAAAACTAGCATGAGCCCTTCCGGATCCTGTTCCGCTTGAATCAGTGCGGCAACCGCCAGAGCCGGTGCCGTGTTGCGTGGTTTAGGTTCCAAAACAATC
>CALRLV020000226.1:0-5058 GCA_943368895.1 Ferrovibrio terrae | reverse complement strand
TTCTTTAAGTGAATGCTTCTCAGCTTTTTGAACGCTTCGTTTGAGCCCAGTAAAGTGCCAGAACTATCAAACACGATCGCTGGCTGTGCGATGACTTCGGCCGCGGCGAGCAGTGCATTCTGTCCGACGCCAAACAGTCGTTTG
Source organism: Ferrovibrio terrae (assembly GCA_943368895.1). Taxonomy (GTDB): domain Bacteria; phylum Pseudomonadota; class Alphaproteobacteria; order Caulobacterales; family Aquidulcibacteraceae; genus Aquidulcibacter. The sequence goes on along the minus strand of CALRLV020000226.1, from coordinate 4,914 downwards.
CGAACGCGTAGCGCGACTTGTCCCAGAAAACTCTCATCAAGCTTGAGAATCTGCCACGTGATCAAGAAGCCAAAAGCCGGCGTCAGGATAGGCACGTGTAATTTCTGGACCATCCAAAGATGTTGCGCCAAAGGGAACCAACATACGACAAGTGCAAATGTTGCAATCAGTCCTTTGCCCCAGCTTAAGCGATAGATGGTCAAGGCAGCGAGCAGGGTGGCCGCGAGCACCAGTCCCACGTGTCCGGAGGTCGACCAGGATTCGCTTTTAAAGGCAGACTTGGCGGTTTCGGTTGCCAAGGCGATCGCCTCCACCCGAACGATTGGACCTTGTACTGGTGCCAAGAGGGTGAATTGGGGGGTCTTGAGGGCGAGGCCAATAATCACCTTTTTGCCGCGCAGTTCATTGGGACTGATGCGCCCAGCCGCAACATCCATAAACGCATAGCGCTTGAACTTTGACACCGCGATTTGGAAATTCATTGGCATTTGAACGAGGCGCGGCTCAGCCCGACGGTTCAACCAATCAGCCGACAGCGTAAGGTTTTCTTCCGGTATACCGCCCACGGCACGCAACTTTTGTTGGGTATCAATTTCGAATTTGGACGTGACCAGCGTTGCATGACGGCTGAACCGTTCAATTGGTCGGATCAAACGATAGGAACCATCTGGGTTTTCTATTTGCGAGACAGGCAAAGCTATTTTGTCGGGGCCAAGGGCGGCAAAGGCGTTTTCCAGCTCCAGATCGTCGGCCGCAGACTCTGGAACGCTTAGGCCTGCGTCAATGTAAACGCGATCAACTTGGGCTTGGTTCAACATAGCCAGCGTTTTCGCCATCAAGCCACGATCAAAGGGATAATAGCCCATGGTCTGCACGGCTTTTTCGTCAACAAAGATGATAACGACATCCTCGGACGGCGCGATGGCTTCTCTAAACTGCCAGTGATCGGCAAGTGCCGCCTCGACACGCTGGGGTATGGCCGTCTTTGAAAGACCAAGTGCCACGATTGCCGCAAAGATGCAGGCAAACAAAATCCGGATAAGGCCAGTCGGCAAACCTTTTAGAAATTTCATTCGATACAAGCCCGCCCCCAGAACGTCCCTTTTCCACCGAAGCAATGAAAATATCGATAAGCGCGTTACCCAAGCGATGAAGCAGTTAGCCGCGCCCTTTCTTCCTAACCACTATGGGGCAGGCGTTTTGGGGGCTGCCATGGCTGGTGCTGCGGTTGGAGGTGCCGCCGCCGGTTGCGGTGCGGCTGGCGCTTGAGTGGCAAGAATCGCGTTTGCAGCAGTTTGGAATGAAGTTCCCAAATTAGCGCCAAGTGGGGATAAGCCCGTGATGATGGCGACAGCCAAGAGTGACGCAATCATCCCATATTCCATCGCGACTGCCCCGCTCTGGTCTGAAGTTAGCGCCTTCATGGTGCAGCGGGCTCTGAGCTTCAACACGATTTCCACTCCAAACTGACACGTCCAACTTTGGACTGTAGCAATGTCAAATTAAGTAGAAATACTGGGATTTTGTGCCTTTTTATGAAAATTTAATTCAAATTCAAGGCATCGGATGGTTGTCACTTTCTTTTCTGATGAGAGCTCTAGCCAGATTGAAGCATCTATCGATGGCGTGACGACGCGCCGTCGTGACTTGCCCTAGCTTAGCCAACCCGCAGTGGACCCAAGCACATTCGCAAAGCAATCTTCCAGCTTAGTCTTGACCTAGGTCATAGTTAATGGAATGCGGGATTGGCGTTGCGAAACAAAATTCAAATTGAGGTGTCAGATTTGATTTGGATGAAGGTTTGACTGTTAGATTTAGGTTCGGGTGAGACTTGAGGTGACTAAGGTGAAGCGGATTATTGCTATTTCGGCGCTGGCCGTTTCTGTCTTTTTGCCAGTTTTGGCGGTTCAGGCGTCTGGGTTAGAGCCGCAAGATTCTAGCACAGCTCAAGTGCCTGTACCTGCTGCGGGAGAGCCGGCCGCCACTGTCCCCGCGCCAGATGTACCTGCAGTCCCTCCAACCACTTTGCCACCGGAAGCCATCGCAACTCCCTTGCCGCCTGCCGAAGTGCCAGCCTTTGATATGGCCGCAACCGCTGCGCGTTTTAATGCGCTGGTGGGTGAAGCTGAGCGTCTGACGACCTTGCGGACCTTGACGCCTGAGGCAGTGCAGGGAGCTCTGTTGTCCACCGCGCGTTTGTCATCATCTGGCATATCGGAAGGGGCGGCTTCTTATGCGGTGCTTGCAGCTTCAGCGCACGCGCCTTTTGCGTCGAGTTTGCAGACGGCGGTCAATCTTTTGGGCCGTGAAGCGGTGATGGAACGCCTGAAGAACGATCCGGAGGCATTTTTGGGTCTGGTTGCTTCGTCCAACGAGGCTGCAACGATTGCTAGTGGCGTAATGGCCGACAGCTTGGCCAAAATGGATAAGGCAAGTGAGGTTTTGGGCGAAGCGGCCTATAGTGTGCAAAAAGAAGCTTGGGCCCAGCGCGAGATGGATCCTCAGCTCATTTTAGCGGCGCACCGGACGGCTTCCACAAACCCGGTTGAGTTAAGTCCACTTGGCGCATCCGACATGCGCAACACACGCGCTGAGGTGCCGTTGGACAAGAGGTTTCTGGTAGCCGCGGCCTATCATGTGTTGGGGGATGACGTGACCTCGACCAAGCTCATCGCTCGAACTGGCGGAAAAATGTGTATGACGCGGGTTCAATTGAATGTGCGTCAATGCTTGGCCGCCAGTCGTTATCCTTACGAGCATTTGTTCTGTTTATCCCGTCACAGCTTCCAAGAATCTTCAGGTTGCGTCCGCGACACCATCAAATAGGCTTGCACAACAAGCTTGTGCGTTTCTTCTTGCTCTGACCTCACAAGACGCTAAGTCTGGTGCCAGAAGAAATCTATGGGAGTGGCCGAAATGAGCAGTCTGAAAGACAAAACCCTTTTCATCACCGGGGCATCGCGGGGCATCGGGTTGGCAATTGGACTGCGGGCGGCCCGTGATGGAGCCAATGTGGTGATCGCGGCCAAAACGTCAGAGCCGCACAAGCATCTGCCTGGCACCATTCATTCGGCAGCAGCAGAGATCGAGGCCGCGGGCGGCAAAGCTTTGCCCCTGATGGTCGATGTCCGAGAAGAAGCTTCCGTCCAAGCCGCTGTGGAACGGGCTGTGGACCGGTTTGGCGGCATTGATATCTGCATCAATAATGCCAGCGCGATACAGCTGACTGGCACGCTGCAGACAGAGATGAAGCGCTATGACCTGATGCATCAGGTCAATGGACGGGGCACGTATCTGGTCAGCCGCGCCTGCATTCCATTTCTGAAGAAGGCCGCCAATCCGCATGTACTGAACTTGTCGCCCCCCCTGGACATGAGCCCGAATTGGTTCGGCAATCATGTGGCCTATACGATGGCGAAATACACGATGAGCATGTGTGCACTCGGGATGGCTGAAGAGTTTAAGCACGATGGCATTGGCTTTAACTGCCTGTGGCCGCGTACGGGAATTGCAACCGCCGCAATCCAATTCGCACTCGCAGGCGATGAAGGGCTGCGCCACTGCCGCACCGTCGATATCATGGCCGACGCTGCCCATGTTATCCTGACCCGCGACGCAAAAAGTTGCACCGGCAACTTCTTCATTGACGATGTCGTTCTGTCCGAGGCCGGTGTGACCGCCTTTGACCACTACCGGGTTGATCCCAGCAAAGATCTGATGCCGGACTTCTTTGTTCCAGCCGACACGCCTTTCCCACCAGGTGTCTCCATGCGGGCAATAGGCTAGGCAAATTCGCGTGTCGCGCGAAGCTTGCGACAATGGAGACTGGCCTGTTTTCGGTCAGTTTGAATGGGCCAGTCAGCGGATCGTTCGGGCTTACGCACCAGTGCGGGGTGTAACTGCTTAGAACTGCCGAGAATTGTCAAAAATCGCAGGACTTAGGGGCTTCACGGCCTTGATTTGGCCGTCATGAAGCGGCACGACCCAGATTCAAGAAATGCGAATCATCGCATAGAACAGACTTAGAATCGCGAGAAAAAAATGTTCGGACGCCTCTTCAACTGGTTTTCCAGCGACATGGCAATCGACCTTGGTACGGCCAACACGCTTGTTTATGTTAAAGGGCATGGTGTTGTCCTGAATGAACCTTCTGTGGTGGCTTATCGCCAGCGCGGCGGTCGTAAAGAAGTGCAAGCTGTAGGCCATCAAGCAAAGCTGATGTTGGGGCGGACGCCAGGCGAAATTCAAGCAGTTCGGCCGATGCGCGATGGCGTGATTGCCGACTTCGAAGTTGCTGAAGAAATGATCAAGCACTTCATCCGTCGCGTGAACTCGAACAAGGGCTTCTTGCGTGGTCGTCCCCGCATCATCATCTGCGTACCGTCTGGGGCAACACCTGTTGAGCGCCGCGCGATCCAAGATGCGGCTTTGAATGCAGGTGCGTCAGACGCTTATCTGATCGAAGAGCCCATGGCCGCTGCCATTGGCGCAGGCCTTGCCATTGATCAACCCTCGGGCTCGATGGTTGTCGATATTGGTGGTGGCACCACCGAGGTGGCCGTTCTGTCGTTGGAAGGCATTGTCTATGCGCGCTCTGTCCGCGTCGGCGGCGACAAAATGGACGAAAGCATCATCAACTTCCTGCGCCGCACCGAAAACATGTTGATCGGTGAAACCACGGCGGAGCGGATCAAGAAGGAAATCGGGACGGCATTGCCCCCTGCTGACGGCTATGGCTTGTCCTTATCGGTCAAAGGCCGCGACCTTCTCAATGGCGTGCCACGCGAAATCCAAATCTCTGAGCAATTGATCGCCGAAGCTTTGTCGGATCCTGTCGATGAAATCATCGAAGCTGTGCGCGTCGCTTTGGAAACCACGCCACCTGAACTGGCCGCTGACATCGTCGAGAAGGGC
>CALRLV020000225.1:0-5064 GCA_943368895.1 Ferrovibrio terrae | reverse complement strand
TGTGCTCAAAATGCAAATTTGGCGGCAATGATTGCAGACCCCGGTGATCTACTGGGTGATCGCAAAGATGGGCCTCGTGACGCGGCCCGCATCCAGAACGGGATTGATATGCATCGCAAGGGTGGAGTTCCAACTGTGAGTGGAGCCGTTGCAGGCGGGGGTGGCAAATGATTGGGAATGCAAAACGCAAGCCCATGTGGGAAGAATTGGCAACAGCTGACGAGCCGTTTGAACTTGACGCTGACTTGGATTTCTTAGAGCCCAGCCATGCTCAAAGCATCCCGGCCGCATCCGCACCCGGCGATTTTGATGCCGCTGCCTTTGAAGAGACCTATGTCGGGGAACTCGCGCGTGGCGGTGATCAGCCTGTACCGCGGATTTCGGTTCAAGTTTTCTGTGAGCGGCCAGATACGGCTCAGCTGTTGCAATCGGCTTCAACCGATCGCCGTATCGCTAAGGCCCATGTGACCGTTTCAATGGGTGGCCTTGCTGGCGCGATTGAATTCTTCCAGTCCCAGCCATCGCCAAACTTGATCATTGTGGAAAGCATGGCACCACCAGCCGCATTGATCCAGCAATTGGATGAATTGGCGTCTTATTGTGAACCCGGCGTCAAAGTAATTTTGATCGGGGAATCCAACGATATTGGCCTTTATCGGGAATTGATCCGACGCGGGGTCTCCGAATATTTGGTTCCGCCGCTTCAGCCGTTACAGCTGATCCGCACGATTTCAGGACTTTATGTCGACCCAAGTAAGCCATTCCTGGGCCGCACCATCGCTTTCGTTGGTGCCAAAGGTGGTGCAGGGTCGTCTACAATTGCACACAACGTGGCATGGTGCATGGCCGAGCATGCTCGGGTTAATACGACATTGGTTGACCTTGACCTGTCTTGGGGCACCACGGGCCTTGACTTCAACACCGATCCTGCGACCGGGATTGCCGACGCCTTAGAACAACCCGAACGGGTCGATGACGTGTTGCTGGATCGCTTATTGACCCGCCACACCGATCATTTGACCTTGTTTACGGCACCTGCATCGCTCGAGCGGGAGTTCGAAATCTCGCCAGATGCTTATGAGACTGTGATCGAAGGGGTACGTCGTGGCGTACCTTATGTGGTGCTAGACTTGCCACACACCTGGTCAAAATGGATGCGTCAGACCCTATTGTCGGCGGATGAGGTAGTTGTTGTCGCGCAGCCCGACTTGGCTGGCCTGCGCAATGCCAAGAACATCTTTGATATGGTCCGCGTCGGTCGCCCGAATGATACGCCGCCAAAGGTCATTTTAAACATGGTTGGCGTGGCAAAGCGTCCCGAGATTCCCGTGAAGGACTTTGCTGAGGCCCTTGGTGTTCAGCCAACACTTGTTCTGCCCTATGACCCGCAATTGTTCGGGACCGCAAGCAATAATGGGCAAATGTTGGCCGACGTAAATCCAAACAGCAAATGTGCCGAAGGTATGGACTTCTTGGCTCAATTGTTCACCGGTCGTGCGCCCCAACCCAAGGCCAAGACCACCTTCCTCTCAAAATTAATCCCCGCAAAAGCGGCTAAGTGAGGATAGGATGTTCGGTAAACGCGCAGACGGGGCGGCCCAGGCAACACCCCCTAAGTTTGCCCCAATTGAGCCCATAAAGCCAGCAGCAGCGCCCGAAGCGGCGCCTCAAGCTGCAGCTACGCCTTCGGCTGCAACCCCTGCTGGAACCTTGGACCCTGCTCGGGTTGCAAAGGCTGTGCGCGCGCCGACGCAATCGGCCCCGCCGCCAAGCCCTTCCAATGATGGCCGGACCGAGGAATATTATCGTACAAAGGCTTCTGTTTATAATGCCTTGATCGAAACGATCGACTTGGGACAATTGGCAGCCCTTGACCAACGTACTGCCCGTGATGAAATCCGTGACATCGTCAACGAAATTATCGCGATTAAACAGGTTATTGTATCGGTTGCCGAGCAAGAGCAATTGCTCAATGACATTGTAAACGATGTTTTGGGCTACGGACCGCTTGAGCCCCTTTTGGCACGCGACGACATCGCCGACATTATGGTCAACGGGGCGAATGCTGTCTTTATCGAAGTCGGCGGCAAAGTAACTAAAACGCCAATCCGCTTCCGCGACAACCAACAGCTGATGAACATTTGTCAACGTATTGTGAGCCAGGTGGGCCGCCGCGTGGATGAAAGCTCGCCCATTTGCGACGCGCGTCTGCCAGACGGGTCTCGCGTCAACGTGATTGTGCCACCCTTGGCACTTGACGGACCTACTCTCACCATTCGTAAGTTCAAAAAAGACAAATTGCGGATGAAGGATTTGGTCGGGTTTGGGGCAATCTCAGAGCCGGCAGGCAAGGTACTCGGCATTATCGGCGCGGCGCGATGCAATGTGTTGATTTCAGGTGGTACAGGTTCGGGTAAAACCACTCTATTAAACTGTTTGACTGGCTATATTGCACCGGATGAACGCGTCATCACCTGCGAAGACGCGGCCGAATTGCAATTGCAACAGCCCCATGTGGTGCGCCTTGAAACCCGCCCGCCAAACCTAGAGGGCCAAGGTGCTGTGCACATGCGCGACTTGGTCAAGAACTGTCTGCGGATGCGTCCTGAGCGGATCATCGTCGGCGAAGTCCGCGGCCCAGAAGCGTTTGACTTGTTGCAAGCCATGAACACTGGTCACGATGGTTCGATGGGCACCCTTCACGCCAACAGTCCACGTGAAGGTCTGTCGCGGATGGAAAGCATGATCACCATGGGTGGCTTCTCGCTGCCAACCAGAACGATCCGTGAAATGATTGTGGGCTCGATCGACGTTGTGATTCAGGCAGCCCGCCTGCGGGATGGGTCGCGCAAAATTACCCACATCACCGAAGTGTTGGGCTTGGAAGGCGATGTGATCGTCACCCAGGATCTGATCGTCTTTGAAATGGACGGGGAAGACGCAAACGGCAAGATTATTGGCAAGCATCGCTCGACGGGTATTGCGCGTCCGAAATTTTGGGACCGCGCACGCTATTACGGCCTCGAGAAAGAGCTCGCCGAAGCCCTTGATGCGGCGGACGTATAATCGCCATGGATCTTGGAACCCTTATTCCCATTCTGGTTGCTGCTGGCGTCCTGCTCATGGGCATCGCATTGTCTGGCGACGACAATAAGGAATCGCAAAAGAGGATTAAGTCGGTAGCCCAATCGCGGGAGTCCGCGATCAAGCGCCGTGGCGCAGACCCAGATGAAACCCGTCGCAAGCGCTTGTTGGGCAGTATTAAAGATATCGAGATGCGCGAACGCCAGCTGCGTCGTGCGCGTCTATCGGTCGGTGCACGTATCGAACAAGCCGGCCTGACCATGGAAGAAAAGACATTCTGGATCGCCTCCGGCTCTGTTGGTATCTTAGTAGGCCTTGTAATTTTGATCGCGGGCAACGCTTGGTACGTTGCTCTAGGCGGAGCTGGGGTTGCTGCCTTTGGTTTGCCACGCTGGGTATTGGGCTTTCTTGTTGGGCGCAGACAAAAGAAGTTCATTGCTGAGTTTGCCAACGCGATCGACGTAATCGTACGCGGTGTGAAATCCGGCCTTCCGTTGGCGGAATGCTTGAAAATTATTGCCCGCGAAGCACCTGAACCCCTCAGCACTGAGTTTCGTCGCATCTGTGACAGCCAATCGATGGGCGTGCCGATGGATCAATGCTTGGCGAAATTATTCGAGCGTATGCCGCTGCCAGAAGTCAGCTTCTTCTCGATCGTCTTGTCGATCCAGTTAAAGGCCGGCGGTAACCTATCGGAAGCGCTTGGCAACCTGTCCATCATCCTGCGTTCGCGCAAATTGATGCGCGAAAAGATCAACGCATTGTCGTCGGAAGCCAAAGCATCTGCCTTTATCATCGGGGCTTTGCCCATTTGCGTCTGCGTGATGGTCTACATCACCAGCCCGTCCTACATGGGTCTGCTCTTCTCAGATCCAACCGGGCATATGGGTCTAATGGCAGGCATCCTGATGATGGGGACCGGCATATTCGTCATGCGCAACATGATTAACTTCGACATTTAAGGAACGGGCCATGTTCTTAGAAGTTAAAGACTTTGCACGTATGGTCACAGAGCCAGACTTTGTGGCTTCGGTAATCATGGCGGTTGCGCTGTTGGTCACCGCACTGACGATCGCACAGCCCTTGTGGAAGACAGATCAATTAGCCGCCCGCATGAAGGGGGTCGCCTCTGATCGTGAATCGATGCGCCGCAAGAGCCGGGCGACAATCGCGGCTGAACATGCTGAGAAGTCTTCGCTTCGACAACGCGCCAAAGGGCCGTGGAAGTCCATCGTCGACAAATTGAACCTGCAGAAGTTGCTGGAAGATCCAAACGTCACTCAAAACCTCATGGAGGCGGGTCTTCGTGGGCCTGGTCCTGTTGCAGTCTTCTACTTTGCGCGCTTTGCCACACCAATTCTCTTTTTTATCGGCGCCCTGACCTATGTGACGTTGTTCGGCAAAGACATGAGCAGCAACAACCGTTTGATCGCTGCAGTGGGGGCTTGTGTAGCTGGGTTCTATTTGCCCAATTTGATCGTCAAGAACATCGCAACCAAACGCCGGACATCGATCATGCGCGCCTTTCCAGACGCGTTGGATTTGCTGCTTATCTGCGTTGAATCGGGTATGTCGATCGAAGGTGCGTTTCTGCGTGTGGGACAAGAAATTGGGTCGTCGTCGATTGAGCTGGCCGAAGAGTTGAGCCTAACCAATGCCGAGCTAGCCTATCTGCAAGATCGCCGGGTCGCTTACGAAAACTTAGCGAAGCGCACCAATCACCCAGGCGTTAAGGGCGTCGCGACAGCCCTGATCCAAGCCGAACGTTACGGGACGCCGTTGGGTTCGGCTTTGCGCGTGATGGCGAAAGAAAACCGCGAACTTCGCATGACGGAGGCTGAGAAGAAGGCCGCAGCCTTGCCGGCAAAGCTGACCGTGCCAATGATTGTATTCTTCCTGCCCGTTCTGTTTATCGTCATCCTGACACCGGCCTATATTCAGTATCAGAACATGAATAATGGTGCTGGCCCGAAAAACATC
>CALRLV020000224.1:0-5064 GCA_943368895.1 Ferrovibrio terrae | reverse complement strand
AACACACCCAGCACCGCAATATCGCCGGAGGCTTTAGCTTCCTCGATCAATTTATGGGCCAAGGGCGTCGCGCCGACGATCACCACATTGAGGGAAAACAAGCCGGCTTTAATCATCACCCCTAAAATCAGGGCGGCAAAGAAATGGAGTGAAACAATGCTCGAGCCCGCGAGCAGCGTCGCGATGCCAGCTTCCCAAGCGCCAGTCTCTGGCTCACGGCCAACAGCCAAAGCCACCAAAGCGCCAATCCCTGCCGTGGTCGGTAAGGCTAATACCACCGCGCCCAAGGTCCGAGTGCCATGAGTTACAGCGATCGGCTCTGCATCGAAACGATATAAATCATGCTCCCGCAGGATCCACCACAGACCAACCCCGCCCAGAACCATGGGCAGACAGGCACTTAAAGGGGCAGTCAACACATGATCCGCTGTCGTCACGTTCAGGACATAGGCCATCACGAAAAGGATGACGATGACATCAAGGATTTCCAGCCCGCGCCCGAAACTGGAGCGATACCACCGCGCGCCGCGCGCGGCTTTGCGCGCTGCTGTCGCGGGCATGTCGCCGACGATGTCTTTTGTAAACTCTACCCGTGCCATCGGCGAGATGCTCCTTAAAGTGGACTTTATCAGCATTGGGTAGACGCCCTATTAACGAAACCGCGCTCAATGCAGGCCTTCATCGGCTCTGTGCAGCTTCACTGACGTGATGCTCTTGCTCTGCCCCCTTTTGTCGGGCTATCAGGCGTGTGTGCGGAGACGTGGCCGAGAGGCTGAAGGCACTCGTTTGCTAAATGAGCGTGCTCCAAAAGGGCACCGAGGGTTCGAATCCCTCCGTCTCCGCCAGTTTTTTTGCATCTGTTTTTGCTGACTTGGCAGAGTTTATCCCGCAAAAATAAGCATTATTGCCAATGCCTGTTTGCAATTTTTCGGCCCTTGGTGGGTTTTGACTGGCTCAAGTTCAGCGCTTTGCCTTCCAATTTGATCTCGAAACCAAGGCGGGCGGTAATGCTTTTCTGATCTGCGGTGGCCAGTACGGCAAATTGTCGGCGTAGCGTCAGCCAGCAGTCGGCGCGATAGGGCGAGGCGGGAATTTCAAAATGGCCGCCGAAACTTTCGAACCTGACGCGTTTTTTAAGGCTCGCAATAGCCGCCAGATTGGCTTCAAGATAGGGAAGATAGTCGGCCGCGATTAGCTGGAGGAGTGGGTCTAGGTCGGCAGGCGCATCTGCGACTTTGGTGGCGCTGGCAAGAATGTCGGGCGTCGCGGCCCATAGACGGGCGACCCATTGCATAACGTTCGGTGCTCGCTCCCGGAAGATCGCTGCTGGGGTTGGGTCATGTGAGAAATGGCGGAACATGGGGCCGAATAGGCCAAAATCGGCCTCACAGGGGCGTTCGCCAAACAAATAAGGCCGCGCGGCGAAGATTGGTTCTAGCAAATCAAGCACAGTTAGATAATGGCGTTCTATGGCAGGGCTGTTTTCGCGGGTCACGCCATCCCCGCGCAGATATTCGCGCTGCTGTCGTTTTGTCACCCAGAAGCTGCGCATCCACAAAGGTGCGGGTAAGTCGCGCAACAAGGTTCGCGCAATTTGACGGCCCATGAGTTGCGCGTCCTCATGAAACGCCCAGCGATAATACAGGGCCGGGCGCCAGAGCCATTCGTCAAAGGCATCTTCCAACAGGCGGCTTAAAAAGGCACCTTGTGTGGTGGAAGGCCGAAAAAGCGGCTCGACGGCTTGGTCTTCAAAGTGCGCTATGATTGCGGTGGTATCCGTCAACCAAGTCCCTTGTGGGGTGAGGAGTTGCGGCATCTGCGCCACCCCAGTCTCTTTGGCGCAGCGCTGGAAATCGGCCAGATTCATTTCGACGAAATCGAAAGCAATGCCCTTGGCGCGCAGATAGGCTTCCAGCTTCCCCGTGAAATAGGAAAGCTTGAGCCCGTACAGCGTGTAAGGCTCCCTCGTCATGCGGGTTGCAGCAACTGCGTGGCGTCAAGGCAGTTAGGCAAAAGACGGATTGCTGACGCAGTGCGGGACCATGTTTTCGCCCTATGGTTCGAGAGCAGCATGTAGATATCCCAGTTAGAGACGCATCCTTGTCAAGTTTTTGGCATAAATAGTGCCATTATGTCAATGTAGGTCCGCCCTATTATGTCGAAAGCCCATTGCCGTGCGATCAATGTTCAGTTTCGCGCTTGTGCATCATGAGAGACTTCACAATAAAGTGCCGTCTTCCAATCTCGCTAGGCTGAGGGCGAGAACTTCTCGATTGCAAAACCCTAAGCCGCAAATGTCAGTGGCTTTGCGCGTGCGATCCTCTCTGCTTCCTTGGGTGAAAGGATAGCTTCCCACAAGTCCATCCGCCCTTGGATATTGAGCCAAAAGTCGGCGCTATTGCCGAACACGCGGGCAAGATCAGCGCGGTTGGTGCGGTCACGGCGCGGCGGCCATTGCAAAGCTCGTTCACATGTTTGCGTTGAACGCCCATAGCTTCGGCCAACGCACCTTGCGTACGGCCCAATGGACCCATGAATTCTTCAACAAGAATCTTGCCAACACTGGCTGGGCAACGTTTGGAAGTGATCAATGTAGTGTCCTCACTGGTAAGAATGATCGTCGAGATAAAGGTCGCTTGCTTCCTCGCGCGCACCGTTCCATCGGAAGATCAGGTGCCACTGCGTATTCACCCGAGTTGAATGATAGCCCGGCAAGTTGCCCCGCAGCTTTTCAAAGTGGTTGCTGGGTGGAATTCTCAAGTCCGCGTCAATTATCGCATCGTCGATCACTTGCAATTTTCGAAACAGGCAAGCCTCCAAATCAGACGGGATAAGGCGAGAGCTTTGATTTTCGGAGAACAGTTCAAAAGCCAATGATGCCGAGACTCAATGCTCAAAGAACCGCCCCGTTAAAATCATTGAGTGTCTCTACCGCTCAATGGTACATAACGCAGGCTCTTTTGAAGGCTTCTAGTAAAGTGCGGCAGAGCAGTCTTTTTGGACTGCCCCACCACCAATCCCGGAACCCCCATCGGCTTCATGCGTTTGATTGGCTCTCCCACTTTGAAATGGAAACCATCATGCACGAAGAGAACATCAACAAAATCGTCGAACAAACCGATGCGATCCTGATCTCCAGTTCCAAGGTTGAAGGCGTCGGCGTTTATCGGCCATCAGGTGACCGGATTGGTACGATCAAGCACATCATGATCAATAAGCGCACGGGCCAAGTAGCCTATGCGGTGATGAATTTTGGTGGGTTTATGGGGCTAGGCGAAGGTGGTTATCCGATTGCTTGGGGACTGTTGACCTTTCGGGAGTTGCCCGATGGCTACGTCGTTAATCTAACCGATGAAGAACTGGCCAATGGACCGGATCGCTCGTTCGATCTTACCGGTACGACCGACCAAAAATGGGCTGATGGCGCGGCCAGCATATAGGAGGCGAACATGATTGAAGACCCTCCCATCGTCAAAACTGGTGATGACGCGCGCCAAGGTGTTCGCGTCAAAGGGATGACAACGGTTCTTGCCGTGTCCTTGGCTGCGGCCGTCGTTTTGATCTCTATCATCGCCATGATGTCGGCGCACAAATAGTTTTCCAGCTAAAAGAAGTTCAAACTCTCCGCCTCCTGTCACCTTTGTGTGGCAGGAGGTCGCGCTTGGCAAAGCCAGCGCTTGCTGATACCCTCTGAGTTAGATGGTGCCTCAGGAAACTGGGGTGAAAAGGGAATGCTGTGCGGGAGTTAGCTCTCAAATCAGCAGCCGTGCCTGCGACCGTAAGCGGATAGCCGCGTTTCTCTTGGCCAAAGCCAAGATGTGCCACTGGGCCCCAAATGGGTTCGGGAAGGCCGAAACAAAGCCGTGACCCGTAAGTCGGGAGACCTGCCATCGCTGTCGTTCGTCCGTCCTGCCAGGGTCAGCGGGAAGGCCGGAGTTTACCTCCGATGCAACGACTGCAGGACGTGGGGCGCATGGTGCGCACCCGCCACTCTTGCATGCAAGGAGGATTGGCCGTGGATCAGCGGCCAACTATAATCGATGACACGCAAACTTTGCCTCTTGGCAAAATCCCTACTCGTGCCCGTCAGTGTGGCACTTTCCCCGTTCGCCTATGTCACCTCAGCTGCAGCTCAAAGCGCGTCGTCCCCCCCTCAAAAAGAGGCGCCGGCTGAAACCATTGTCATTACCGCTACCCGTACGCCAACACGGGCGTCGCGGATTGGTTCCTCGGTTACGGTGATTGATGCGCCCGCGATTGCGCGCGCTCAATCCATTCCCGTGATTGACCTGTTGCGCGATGTTCCAGGCGTTGGCTTTAGCCGCACTGGTGGTGTCGGCAGTTTGACTACGGTGCGTATCCGCGGTGCGGAAAGCGACCAGACCGTCCTTTTGATCGATGGGGTGAAACTCAACGATCCATCCGGCCCCGGCGGCGGGTTTAACTTCGCCAACTTGTTGGTTGGCAATCTGGAGCGGATCGAAGTCCTACGTGGGCCGCAATCCACACTGTATGGCAGCCAGGCTATGGGCGGCGTGGTGCAGATTGTCACGCGCTCTGGCGACGTGCCGTTCGGGGCGTCGGTAACCCTAGAAGGCGGGGATTTGAACACCAAGCGAGCCAGAGGATCTGTTCGCGGGCAAATTGGCGATCTCTCCTACGTGCTGGCTGCTGGTCAGTTTGAGACCGATGGGGTGAGTTCTGCCGCAGTTGGCAAAGAACGCGATGGCTATAAAAACACGCTGGCACAAAGCCGGATCGACTATGCCCTCAATGATCACTTGAGCTTGGAAGCACGCGTCTTTTGGTCGGACAGCGATGTGGGTATCGATGGCTTCCCCGCGCCAAGCTTCGTGTTGTCTGACACATTGGAGAGATCAAAGACCGAGGAATTGATCGTCTATGCAGGTGCCAATCTGACCCTGTTGGATGGCCGGTCGCGCACGCGTTTTGGGGTGAGTGAAACCCAAACCGACCGCATCAATCTTAACCCGACCTTGGCCGTTCAAAACACCTTTGTCGGCAACGGTACCAATCGGCGGACTGAGTTTCAAACAAGCCTCG
>CALRLV020000223.1:0-5075 GCA_943368895.1 Ferrovibrio terrae | reverse complement strand
GCGGACGAAATCCTGAAGCCAACGCCATTCATCATGGTGACCGCTGAATCCAAGACGGAAAATGTGATCGCAGCCAAAAAGGCCGGCGTGAACAATTACATCGTTAAGCCGTTTAACGCCCAAACCCTGAAAGCAAAGATCGCTTCTGTTCTGGGCGATTTCTAAGCATTGTTTGTTTAAGGGGGGCTGACGATGCCGTCACCAGAAGTTGCTAATAAGGTTCGTGACGCGATCACAGCGCTAAAAGGCGCAGACCTAAAAGACCCACGCTTGGGTGAGGTTCTGAACTTGGCTTCGCAAATGAGCGAAGCCATGCAAATGTTCTTTAGCTCAATCGACCGCAGCCTGTTTGATGAGATGCGCTATATCTCATCCTATATTCAGCGCACACGTCTTGAAATCTCCAACCTCCGTCCGAATGATCTGAGTGAAGATCGTATTCCCGGCGCTGGCGCAGAGCTTCACGCTGTTGTTCAACATACAGCCGAAGCTACCAATCTGATCATGGCCGTTGCAGAAGATGTGATGGCAGCGGACACCAGCGATCCTGCCGCTTATCAGGCCTTTGTGTCCGATAAGATGATGGAAATCTTTGAAGCCTGCACGTTCCAGGACATCACCGGTCAGCGCATTAAAAAGGTGGTCGACACCTTGACCCATATCGAGCAACGTCTCGAGCGCTTCGCCAGTGTGATGGGCGTCGAAGATGCAGAGCTTGAAGAGACCTTAGAAGATAAGCGCAAGCGCGAGAACCTATTGAACGGTCCTGCGCTGAACGGTCCCGAAGTCGCCCAAGACGATATCGATGCCTTGTTTGGCACTGAAGGCGCATCCATGGATCAAAGCGACTTGGACGCTTTGTTCGACTAAACCTAAATCGATCCTGCCTTTACCAAGCCTGCGTTCACAGAAGTCTGGAACGCATGGCTTGGCTCAGCATGTCGATCAACGTAACCGCGACCACGATGATGATCCCGATGGCTGCGGTCTGCTCATACTGAAAGCTATTCATGCTTTCCATTAGCTTCATCCCGATACCACCTGCGCCGATCAGACCCAAGACGGTGGCCGAGCGCGAGTTGGATTCAAACCGGTAAAGCGCATAGGACGTCCAAAGTGGCGCGACCTGCGGTAAAACCCCCCACATGATCTCATGCAGTTTGGCGGCACCAGTTGCGCGCACCCCTTCCACAGGGCGGCTATCGATCGATTCAACGGCTTCTGAGAACAATTTGGCCAAGACCCCTGCGGTATGCAGCGCGATCGCCAAAACCCCCGCCAAAGGGCCTAGACCCACGGCGACGATGAAGATCAGGCCAAGAACCAATTCATTCACCGAGCGCAAGAAGTCCATCAAGCGCCGCATTGGCCAGACGAGCCAGGACGGTGCCACGTTGGATGCGCACATAAAGCCAAATGGAATGGCCATGATGACGGCCAAGCAGGTGCCCCAAATGGCGACTTGAACCGTAAGCCACATTTCCCGCACATAAACGCGCCATTCCGAGAAGTCAGGATTGATTAGGCGCGTCGTAAAGGTCTGCATATTCTCCGAGTTGGTGAATAGCCGCGTGACTTTGGAAATCTCGGCGGGACCGAAGCTAATGGCCAACAAGAGTAAAATCCCACCCCAGACCAAAAGGTCATAGAGTTTGTCGGCAGCAGTCCGCGTTGGTGGGGCGGGCACATGGCCCAGCGAAACTGTGCCGCTCGCTTTCATTGGGGTCGCACTCATTTCTTGACCGCCTTTCCTTCAACAGCATAACCTTCGGTTGGGGTTGTCGGTAGCAGGGGCAGTGCGCGGCTTTTGGCAGCTTCTGCTTCAGCTTGGATAGCATCAAAGGCTTCTTTTGCCTTCGAAATCTTGCCGACATCACCCGACTGTTGGGCTTGCATCAGATCTTCAGTTGCTTGCATCTGCCGGACAGGCAGCAAATGGTCATTATTAGCAGGTTGGAACAGCCCGAAGCTGAGCGAAGCCAGAATGGCGCGCTCGCGATCTTGTTGTGCCTTATCGCCCTGCCGGCCATAATTGAGGAAGAAGTCTTTGATTTTCTTCTTCTTCACTGGGTCGAGGTCTTTGCGCCACATGATGGGATCCTCTGGCAAGGTTGGCGAAGTCCAGATGACTTTCACCTTCCCGATGAGCCGTGGATCTTGCACCCCCAGAATTTGCAAAGACGTAGAGTTATTAGTTGCCGCATCCAAAAGGCCGGCCGCGACCGATTGCACATTGGCTTCATGATTGGCTGACCGGACGGTCTTGAAGCAATTGGACGGATTGATGTTGCGTGGTGCAAACAGATAGGTCATCGGTGCCAAAGTGCCGGACGTGGAACTGGCGTCGCCCATCCCAAAGTCCTTGGTGCGATCGCAGGTCAACAGCTCATCAATGGTCAGGGTAGAGTTCTTACTGACGATCACAACAGAATTATAGCCGTCCACACCCGAAGGGTCGGAAGAGCGCAAGAACACTTCTGCTTTCCCCGTGCTGGCGACTTCCCAGCCTGGCTTATTCGAGAACCAACCAACTTGGGTCTGTCCAAATTGCATGGCGGTGACCAGTGGCGCATAGCCGGTTTGGAAATAGGGCTTAATTTTCAAGCCGGTTTGCTTTTCCATGTCTTCCAAGAAGGGCTTCCATCGCGCGCCCAGATTCTGACTATTCTCGGTGGCGAGGATCGAGAAATTGATGTCTGCCTCCACCTTCGGCTTAGCTTGTTGCCACAACGCGTAAGATCCACCGATGACCATGGCCAAAGCCAAGCCCCATTGCACCACTTTTTCCAAGACGTTCTGGTGGCCTGGTTTGGTGAGCTCTGGAACGGGCTCTTCCTTGGGGGCGGCATCACCGGTTTCTTCGTCGAACTCTGCGCCGTAGATTTCTATCAGGCGGTCGCGGGTCAGGCCGTCTTTCGGACCGTCATAGACAATCTGCCCAGCTTTAAGAGCGACAATCCGGTCACAGAATTTTGTGGCATAATCGATCTGGTGCAGGGTGACGATCACCGTCACGCCGTCGCGCTGATTGAGGTCGCGCAACAGCTCCATCACTTTGCGGGCGGAGACGGGGTCCAGAGACGCAACCGGCTCGTCCAGGAAAATCGCTTCCGCGCCTTGTACCAAAGCCCGGGCGATTGCGCCGCGCTGTTGTTGACCCCCAGAGAGCGTATTGGCGCGTTGAGCCGCATAATCGGCAACACCAACACGGGCCAAGGCCTGCATGGCGCGCTCTTGATCGGCTTGCGGCCATTGACCCAGAAAGCCCTTGACGAATGGCAGGCGGCCTAAGGAGCCGAGCATGACGTTTTGGAACAGGCTGAGGCGGCCGACCAAATTGAACTGTTGAAACACAAAGCCGACACGCGCACGCGCTTGACGCACGGAATCAGACAATTTGCCATTCTTCTGAACCGAAATGCCCAGCAAATTGACTTCGCCAGTACCTTCGTCCGTGGTGATTAGGCCGGTGGCGTTGCGCAGCAAAGTGGACTTGCCAGAGCCGGACGGCCCGATGAGTGCCACCATTTCCCCGGGCTGGACTGTAATAGATACATTATTCAGTGCCTTACGGGCACCGTAGGTTCGAAATAGGCCTTTGGCCTCTAGAACTGGAGCTGTCATACTTCCCCACAAGCGATCATGCCCAGCCTGTTTAGCGGGTTTGTCGTCAGAGTCACGAGGTCACTGTATGACGGTTCTGTGACGGTGGCGGTGCGGTCTCCTTTAAGCGCCGCATTTTCCGTGCTATGGGGCCGCCCATGACAGTCACACTTGACCTTTCGCACCGCCATAGCGCGGCGGCCGACCCTGTTTCGGTGCCCACTTCGATGCGGACTTCGCTTGTCGGCTTGACCTTGGCAGAGATGCGCGAGGCCGTGATTGCTTTGGGCGTGGAGCCAAAAAAGGCCAAGATGCGCGCCCAACAAATCTGGCGTTGGCTCTATTTCTTTGGTGCCCGCGATTTTGACGTGATGACAGATATTGGCAAAGACCTGCGCGCCTTGCTGGAGGCCCATCACAGTTTGGATCGACCCGAAGTGATCGAACGACTGGTTTCTGCCGATGGCACGCGAAAGTGGCTGATCCGCTCGGCACCGGGCGTAGAGTTTGAGACGGTGTTTATCCCCGATGTCGCGCGCTCGGGTGCTCTGTGCGTGTCGAGCCAGGTTGGTTGCACTTTGACTTGCACCTTCTGCCACACGGGTACGCAAAAGCTGGTGCGTAATTTAACGGCAGCGGAGATCGTCGCCCAAGTCATGATCGCACGTGACGATTTGGATGAATGGCCGTCGACGACGGATGGTCGCGCTTTGACCAATATTGTCTTCATGGGCATGGGCGAGCCGCTCTATAACCTTGATGAAGTCGCCAAGGCGATTGACTTGATCAGCGATGGCGAAGGCATTTCGATTGGTCGCCGCCGCATCACGGTATCGACCTCGGGTGTCGTGCCGAAATTAGAAGAGCTCGGCAATAAGACAGGGGCGATGTTGGCCATCAGCCTTCATGCAACGAATGATGAATTGCGCGATATATTGGTTCCGCTCAATAAGAAGTACCCACTCGAAGAATTGATGGCGGGTATCAGGGCCTATCCCGGCCTAAATAACGCCAAGCGCGTGACCTTCGAATATGTGATGCTGAAAGGCGTGAATGACAGCCCAGCCGAAGCGCGGGCGCTGGTCAAACTTTTGTCGGGCATGCCCGCAAAGGTAAATCTGATCCCGTTCAATCCTTGGCCGGGAACCGAGTATGAATGTTCGGATTGGAAAACCATCCATGCCTTTGCAGATATTGTGAACCGGGCGGGCTATTCCGCGCCCATCCGCACGCCGCGCGGGCGCGATATCTTGGCAGCTTGCGGGCAATTGCGCAGCGAAAGCGTGAAGACGAGGGCGAGCGTTGCCTTGAAGGAACGCTTGGCGACGGCCGTCGAAGCGTCCTAGCCGCGCTCGTATTCAGAAAGGGTCTGGAGGGTCTTTGCCGACGGCTATGCCTTGGCCAAGACCCTATTCAATCGTCCGTCCGTTATTTTAGGTGTCAAGGGCCGCGCTGCGCGCGTCGGCGAAGCC
>CALRLV020000222.1:0-5132 GCA_943368895.1 Ferrovibrio terrae | reverse complement strand
GGTTTACGACAAATCACAGTCTTTCAGCCAACAAACGCAGCCCATTCAGCTTCGCTCATTACCTTCACGCCCAATTCGCTGGCTTTGGCGAGTTTAGAGCCCGCTCCAGGGCCCGCCACGACTATATCGGTCTTCGCCGAAACACTGCCTGCGACCTTTGCACCCAGCCGAAGGGCTTGGGCCTTGGCCTCATCGCGAGTCATGGTCTCCAAGCTGCCCGTGAACACAATCGTAAGGCCGGTCACCGGGCTATCGGATACAGGCGCTTCAGCATCGCGCGGGCGGACTTGTTCTAACAAGCGGTCCACCGCGTCGCGATTGTGCGGCTCCGCAAAGAAGTCGAGAAGCGCGTCACAGGCAACCGGGCCCATACCGTCAATCGCGGCCAACGAATTATAGCCATCTTGCGGGCGCCCAGCAGCGGCAGATTTCAAAGTCGCAACCAAACCAGCCCAATCGGGAAAGACCTCAATTAAGGCCTTACGCGCTGGCATGGCGACTTCAGATAGGCGCAGCTTGGCGAGGTTTTCTGCCACATCCTCAAACATAGTTGCTTGGGCTGGAGGCTCAGCACCCGCGGCCCAGTTCAACAGGGCCTCCAGTGCACGCGGTCCCAAGCCATGTATGGCCTCTAATTGGCGATAGGCCTCATTGGCTCGCTGGGATTGGGCAAGGTCGATGGCGGCCTTAAACGCGCTCCAAGTCCCAAAAGCCCGCGCCAGAACGCCACTTGTCGTCTCGCCGACATGGCGCACGCCCAACCCAAAGATAAAGCGCGACAAATCAATGTCGCGCCGCTGATCGATGGCTGCAAACAGATTGTTGAGCGAGGTTTGGCCATAACCGTCCCGCCCTTCTAACTGCGCGCGATGGTCTGCTAGCTTGAAAATGTCTGCAGGCTCTTTGACGAGACCCCAGTCGAAAAAGTCCTGCAATTGGCGGGGGCCAAGGCCATCAATGTCAAAGGCCTTTCGGCTGACAAAAAGCTCCAAGTGCCGCAAGCGCTGGAAGGGGCAAGCAAATTCCCCGGTACAGCGCCGCACAACATCTAGGCCACCGTCTTGTTCATCCCCGCCGCGTATGGCTGGCGTCTGCAATGGACATGGGCAGATATGAGGGAAGGCAAAAGGCTCGCTCCCCGCTTCACGCTTATCGACGAGAATATCGACGATTTGCGGGATCACATCGCCAGCCCGTTGGATAACGATATGGTCGCCTACCCGCAAATCCTTACCGCCTCGAACCGGAAGTCCTGTCACCCGGTCCAGCGCTTTGCCAGCGATAAAGTCCTCATTATGCAACGTCGCATTGGAAACCACGACGCCGCCAACTGTCACGGGGCGGACGCGGGCAACGGGGGTCAATGCGCCTGTGCGCCCGACCTGAATATCAATCGCGTCGAGAATGGTTGTGGCTTGCTCGGGCGGGAATTTGTGGGCGATGGCCCAACGTGGGAAGCGGGTCACAATGCCGAGGCGGGCCTGTAGGGCCAGATCATTGACCTTATAAACCACCCCATCAATATCATAGCCGAGTTCAGCCCGGCGCAGGCCCAAATCGCGATAATGGGCCAAAAGGCTCGCGGTATCGGCACATAGCTTCATGTCCGCATTGGTCTTAAAGCCCCAACGCGCAAAGCTTGCGACTGCTTCCATTTGCGAGGTCGCAAAGGGGGCGCTAACCTCCCCCCACGTATAGGCGAAAAAGCTTAAGGGGCGTTGAGCGGTAATCGCGGGATCTAATTGGCGCAAGCTGCCAGCCGCCGCGTTGCGGGGATTGGCGTAGAGGGCGGCGCCTGTTTCCAGTTGTACCTGATTGAGGGCGGCAAAGGCGGCATGGCTTAGATAGACTTCGCCGCGAACTTCTAAGACTTCCGGCCAATCCGCGCCCAATAATTGCTTGGGAATATCGCCAATAGTCAGCACATTGGCGGTGACATCTTCGCCCTCTTTCCCATCACCACGGGTGACGGCATGCTTCAACTGTCCCTTCTCATAGCGAACTGACAGCGATAGGCCATCAATCTTCGGCTCTGCTGTACAGGCTAAAGCGCTCTGATCTTCAAATCCCAAGAAGCGCTGCGCCCGGCCCAAAAAGTCTGCGACATCGCCATCGGTGAAGGCATTGTCGAGCGAGAGCATCGAGACTTGGTGGGTAATTTTGTTAAAGCGGGCCGACGCGGCGCTTCCAACACTTTTCGATGGGCTATCGGACCGGACCAAGGCCGGAAAGCGCTGTTCGATCAGCAGATTGCGCCGCTCTAGCGCGTCATATTCGGCGTCCGATAAGACAGGCGCATCATGCTCATAATAGGCCTGACGATTGGCAGCAATCTCGCCGGCAAGGCGCTCAAGCTCTCGGGCAGCCTGATCTTTGGTCAGAGAATCGACGGGAAGTGTTGAAAAGTCCATCAGGGGAAACTAACGCCAAGCGCGTCGCGCGTGAAGCCTGAAGTCTCGCTTTACCTGATGGGTGTCCACACCCCGTTTCAGGCGTGTCAGTCTTGACTGGCAGCAACCAAGGCGCGAGCAGCCGCGCGGGCTTCCGCCGTGATTTCAGCGCCAGACAGCATGCGCGCCAATTCTTCTTCACGCGCATCATCGGGAAGTGTGCTGACGCCCGTGCGCGTCACGCCGTTTTCCACCCGTTTTTCGATACGCCAATGGCGACGGGCGCGGGCAGCAACTTGGGGACTGTGGGTCACACACAGGATTTGTGCGGTTTGGGATAGGCGCGCCAAGCGGCGACCCACGGCGTCTGCAGTTGCGCCACCGATACCTTGATCCACTTCATCAAACACCAAAGCCAAGGTGCCGCCATCGGTGGAGAGAACGAGCTTGAGCGCGAGCGATAAGCGTGAAAGCTCGCCACCTGAAGCAATCTCTGACAAAGCCCCAAAGCCCGCCCCCGGATTGGCGGCAATTTCAAACGTCACCCGATCAATGCCGTCCTTGGTAGGACGAGCGGCATCGCTGTCGACACGGCTGCGGAAGCGCGCCTTTTCCAGTTTCAGCGGTGGCAGTTCCAGCTCAACAGCCTTGTCGAGCGCTGAGGCGGCTATATGGCGGCGCTCTGAAAGCGCCGCTGCGGCTTGGTCATATGCATTCTGAGCTTTGGCGAGGGCCGCTTTTGCCGCCTGAATGGCCTCATCGGCATGGTCAATATTGGCGAGGTTTTGTTCGGCGCGAGCCAAAACATCGGGTAAAGCTTCCACCGTGACGCCATGCTTGCGGGCAGCGGCTCGCAAGGCAAACAGGCGCTCTTCCAAATGATCGAGACGACCCGGGTCTCCATCCAAAGCATCGCCTGCACGCGCCATCCAGCCCTGGGCATCGGACAATTCACTTAAGGCGCGCTCCAGCGAGGCGGCTGCTTGATCAACCGCCTTGGACAAAGCATCGGCCCCCTCGCCTTCGGGCTTGCCGACACGCGACAGGGCGCGCGCGGCTGCCGCCATGCGCTGTTCTGCTTTACCGTCCGCCAAAGCATCGGTGGCGTCTTTTAAGGCCGTCGCGGCTTTCTCAGACCCCATTAAAGCGCGACGTTCAGCGTCCAACGCAGCTTCTTCACCGGCCTTGGGTGCTAGCTTTTGCAATTCACCCAAAACATGGGCCAGATAATCGCGGTCGGTTGAAGCGCGACGCGCACGCAGTTCGGCCTCTTCCAACTCAGACCGCGCGGCATCCAGCGTACGCCATGCCTCACCAACTTGGGCTTTGAAGGGGGCAGCTTTGGCAAATATGTCCAACAAATCGCGGTGGGTGGACGGGTCCATCAGGCCCACAGATGCATGTTGACCATGAATTTCAAGAAGGCACGCGCCAAGCCTGCGCAGCGCACTGACAGAAGCCGGGCCATCATTCACATAAGCGCGGCTTTTGCCGTCCAAACTGATGGAGCGACGCAGGACGATGCGTCCATCTTCGGCTTCTGGCAGGTCTAATTCTTCGAGTAGCGCGATGGCGGGGTGATGGTCGCCAATTTCGAAAATGGCGCTGGCTTGCGCCCGCTCTGCCCCCTGACGTACCAGACCTCGATCTGCACGTTCGCCCAATGCCAAACCCAAAGCATCCAATAGAATGGATTTCCCCGCCCCAGTCTCTCCTGTCAGCGCGGTAAAGCCCGGCTCAATATCCAAGTCGAGGGTTTCGATCAGGACCACATCGCGGATCGACAAGGCAATCAACATGGGCCACCCCGTCGGACTAGCCTCCCCCCGCACGTAGCGGACGTTGAACGAGGGCTGAGGGGTCTCATTTGCTCGCTTGCGAGGCCGGAGCTTGAGGTGGCTCTGGCGCGCGCTCAAGGCCACGCTTCGGCTTGGTGATACGCTGGAATAGACCCCGCTTCGCGGGCTTGCCCTCGGGCGTAAAGCCTTTGGCGGTCAGCAATTTATAGCTGGCTTCATACCACTCAGAGCCGGGATAATTATAGCCCAGAACTGCACCAACCTTGGTGGCTTCATCGACCAAACCCATGGACAAATTGGTCTCGACCAAACGATGCAGTGCTTCTGGCACATGGGTCGTGGTCTGATAGAGGTCGACCACACGACGGAAACGACCCAAGGCTGCCAAATGCTGGCCATCGCGCAGATAATAACGCCCGATTTCCATTTCCTTGCCAGCCAGCTGGTCTTGGGTCATGTCAATCTTCAGGCGCGCATCACGGGCATATTCACTTTGAGGATAGCGCTGGACGACGTCATTCAGGGCAGCCAATGCCAATTCAGTCATGCGCTGGTCGCGACCCACGTCCACAATCTGCTCGAAATAGCAGATAGCAATCAGATAATAGGCATAAACCGCGCTCTCATTACCGGGATAGAGCGAGGCAAAGCGCTGGGCACCGGCAATCGCATCTTCATATTTATTCTGCTGATAATTGGCATAAGCCGTCATCAGCAAAGCGCGCCGCGCCCATTCCGAATAGGGGTGCTGGCGGTCGACTTCTTCAAAGCCAGTAACGGCCTCAGTATAATTCTTCTTGCTGAGCTCATCGCGCGCATTGTTATACAACAAGTCGACTGGCCGCTCGACATAGGCCGGTGCCTTCTTGGCGCTGCTGCCGGGCATGGATTGGCACGCGGCTAAAGCCACAAGCAAAGTTGGCACAACAAGCAGAATTCGAAA
>CALRLV020000221.1:0-5133 GCA_943368895.1 Ferrovibrio terrae | reverse complement strand
GAGGGCATAGCGCATGATGTCGCGACTTTCATCGATGACTTGGCCGTTCGGCAAGACGAGCACAGGCACGGTAGCCTTTGGCGAGACTGCCAACATCTCTGCCGGTTTTGCCTTTAGCGATACTTCGCGAACTTCGTGGTGCAGACTTGCGCTTGCCAAGGCCATACGCGCCCGCATGGCATAGGGGCAGCGCCGAAACGTATAGAGAATAGGTAGCGCGGGCTGCATACCCTTAGGCTATCGCCCATCGGGCTGCGATGCGACCGGCTTCAGCCAGCACAGCCTGAAACGCATCGCGGGTGTCGCCATAGCCAATGTTGGTGTTGAAATAAGCGGCAATGAGGATGGGCGCACGTCCAGGCGGCCAGACGATAGCCACATCATTGTATTTGTCCGTCATCCCTTCACTCATGGCAGTTCCGGTCTTGTCGCCAGCTTTCCAATCAAGCGGCAAGCCAGCGCGAATGCGCTTTAGGCCCGTTTGGGTTTCAATCATCCAGCCAATCAATAAGTCCTTTGAGGCCTGTGACAGATAATCGGTCGTCAAATAGCGGGCGATGAGACGTGCCATGGCCGCTGGCGAAGTGGTGTCGCGTGGATCATCGGCAGCAACCCTATTCATCATCGGCTCATACCGATCGAGGCGCGTGACCGGATCGCCAGCAGCGCGCAACCGTTGAGTCATACCTTCTGGCCCACCTAATTCGCGCATGATCAAATTGGCGGCGGGATTATCGCTGGTGATTTGTGCTGCTTTTGCCAAGGCACCAATCGTCATGCCACCGGCTTTGAGATTAGCGCCCGTGACCGGAGCATGGGCGACCATATCAGCCTCTGAAAACGGGATAAACTGATCAAGTGTGCGCTTACCCGCATCCACGTCCCGCAAAACTTCTGCGGCGAGCGGCAATTTAAAGGTCGAGCACATGGCAAAGCGCTCATCATGGCGGTGGCCAACCAACTCGCCGGTGGCGGTATCGAGAATTCCCACACCAAGCCTGCCTTGCGACTTTGCTTCAAGGGCTGCGAGTTCGGCGGTCGGGGCTTGGCGCGATGCTGCTTGCACAGCCGGTGCCGCGCACGCGCCAAGGCTAGAGAGGGCAAACGTGCCAGACACAGCAAAGCCCAAGAATGATCGGCGGTCACTAAGGGGGTTCGCGGTCATCTCATTCTCCTCAAGCCGATCTCGTCGACTGGCGATGATTAGGCCTTGGCCTGATAGGCTGACAAAATGATTTCGACATGGAAGTCAATCATCGCGCCCGTATCACCCCACGGAAAGTCTGGTCGGGCCAGTAAAAGTGCACATAGGCCGTGCATAGTGGCCCATAGGCTTTGCGCAAGTTGATCGGTTGAGCCTTCGCGAAGATGGCCGTCTTGCTGCAGGAGTTCGATCTCCTCTCGGAAGCTGGCAAACGCTTGCATGCCCGGAAGAATATCGGGATTGAATTCCTCAACTTCATGTGTCGGCCCTTCAAGCATGAAAGCGATCCGATAGGCGGCCCCTTGTTCAAGGGCAAAGCCGATATAGCCGCGGATCATCGCTTCTAAGCGTGCTTGCGGTGGCACATCGGCAGTTCGAATTCTACCGATCAAACTTTCCAAACTGGAGAATGCCCGTGCGGACAGGGCATTGGTCAGGGCTTCCTTGGTCGCAAAATGGGCATAGAGACTGGGCTGAGAAATGCCGACGGCGTTAGCGATCATGCGCGTCGAAGTCCCGGCAATGCCGTAGGTCAGAAATAGGCGCGAGGCGTGGTTGAGGATATCTTCACGTCGATCAGCCCCTTTCAATCGATGGACAATGGTCGCGCGCGGCGCTTCAGCCGAGCCGCTTTCGGACGGCGCATCAGATTTTTTTCTGTAGATCGTCACTTTTCCTCTTGACCTCTCCGAGATTTGCTCCATCCTATCACTGATAGGTTACTAGTCCAACTGAAATTCTCCTCCCCAGTACGGCAAAAAATGACCAAGCAAAAAAAGCTGACGAACGACCTCCCCAATCGGGGAGGTCAAAACCTTAAACTACGCCTGATCCTAGTTTCAGGTGTGGCGATGATTTTATCTGCCTGTGGCAACGAGGCGGATAAGTCGAAAGCAGCAGACCCTGTTCTGGTTGAGATCAAGCGCGCGCAGAGCGTCAATGCCCAAACAGAGATTGTCGCGACCGGATCCTTCCGCCGCGAAAAGGAAATCGACCTGTCTTTCCGCATCAGCGGTGTATTGCGCGAAGTCAATTTCCGGGAGGGCCAATTGGTTGAGAGAGGCGTTGTGGTTGCCAGCATCGACCCGACCCAAGTCGAAGCCCAAATCATCCAAGCACAAGCCCAAGCTATGCAAGCAACGGCCGGCATCGGCCAAGCTGTTGAACAAGCACGTGCGGCAACTTCCTCCATCGCCTCGGCCCGTGCAGGGCAAGCCCAAGCTGAAGCCAATACCAGCCGCGCTGCTGCCGCTCTAGCGCAAGCGCAAGCCGATCTTTCCAATGCTAGACGCGACTATGAGCGCGATGCGACGCTGGTCCAAAAGGGCTTTGTATCAGAAGCTAGGTTAGACGCCCGTAAGACCCGCCTGGATGTTGCCGAAGCAACTGTGCGATCTGCAGAGGCAGGCCTAAACGCCGCACGCCAAGGCACTCTTGCAGCAAATGCCGGGATCACCCAAGCACAGGCCGGTGCAGGAGCGGCTCAAGCCGGGGTGCAAGCCGCTTCAGGACGGGCACGCGCGGCAGAGGCAGGCGTTTCAGCTGCGGCTTTTGATCGTCGTTGGGCGCGGCTGATCTCGCCCGTGCGCGGCATCGTTTTGACGCGCGTGGCTGAGCCTGGTGAGATCACGGCACCCGGTCAACCCATTCTAACCGTTGCAGACGAGGATTCGCCCCTGATCTTGCGGACGCCTGTTTCAGACAAGGATGTTGCCCGCATTCAAGTTGGTGATTCCGCCGATGTCTATGTGTCGGCCTTGAGTAAAAATCTAAAGGGCGTTGTGACGCGTGTCGCTGAGCGCGCTGACCCTCGCACCGGGGCCTTTGATGTTGACATTGCCGTTGAAGGTGGCGGCGAGGTGAAGACAGGTTTCTTCGCCGAGGCCCGCATTAAGGCCAAGACAAGCGCAGCGCCTCTGCCGGCAAGCAACGAAGTCCTCGTGCCAACAGAATCCCTAATCGGGGTCACCAATGGCAAGGCTAGCCTCTATGTACTTAATGGCGACCAGAAGACGGTGCGACTTGTGACGGTCGATTTTATTCGATTGGAAGGCAATCAAGCGCTTGTTCGTGGCATTCCGGCAGGCCTTGGCATTGTGACTTCAGGTGGAGCTTATGTCAGCGATAAGGCACGTGTCTCCGTCGTTGAGGCAAGATCGTGATCACAAAGTTCAATCCGGCTCGTTTTACGGTTGAGCGCTGGCAGTTTACCTTGCTGGCCTTTGCCCTCCTGGCTCTACTTGGCTTAAATGCCTTTCAGTCCATCCCGCGTTCGGAAGATCCACACTTTCCTATCCCCATTGTGATCACCAATGTCGTGTTGCCCGGTGCAGATGCGAAGGATGTGGAAGAGCTTCTCGTCAAGCCCATTGAAGATGTAGTCGATGGCTTAGACGATGTGAAAGAAGTGCGCAGCTTTGCGGCCGATGGCGTAGCGACCGTCCTTGTTGAATTTGAGTGGAGTACCAATCCCGAACGCAAATATGACGAAGTCATTCGCGAAGTGAATGCGATCCGCAATACGCTGCCGAGCGGCATTGTCCGCTTAGAGACACGGCGAGCGCGCACGACTGAAACCAATATTTTGCAAGTTGCTTTGGTGTCTGACCTCGTTCCTTGGAAGGACTTGGAACGGGTCGCTGATGATTTGCGCGAAGAGCTCGACCGCTCGCCGGGTGTACGCAAAGCCGAATACTGGGGTGCGCCACGTTCTGAAGCGCGTGTCTCGATTGATGCGGGCAGACTTGCCACCATGCAGCTCTCACCTACCCAAGTTGCTGATGCCCTGCGCAATGCTGGGGTTGATACACCAATTGGGGCCGTTCATGCCGGTGAACGTCGGTTCAACGTCAAGACCAAGGGTGCCTATAAGAGCCTTGAGCAGATCAAGGATGTTCCGATCTTTGCCAGTGCCAATCGTGTTGTCCGTGTGCGCGATGTCGCCGATGTCAGCTGGAACACGGCAGAAGCCAGCCATTTGACTTTCCTTAATGGCAAACGGGCCATGTTTGTCACCGTGAAGCAACGCGATAAGGTCGACGTCCAGCGTGTGCGCGATGGGTTGGAAAGCCGGCTTGATGCCTTCGAGAAACGCCTGCCTGCGGGTATCAGATTAGAACGTGCGTTTGACCAATCCGTGAACGTCAACCATCGCTTGGGAAATCTCTATCGTGACTTTGGCATCGCGCTCGGTCTCGTCTTGATTACCTTGTTGCCTTTGGGCATTCGTGCTGGCTTTGTGGTGATGCTGTCCATCCCCATGTCGCTTTTGATCGGCGTATTCTGGTTGCAGAATGCTGGCTTCACTTTGAACCAATTATCGATTGCGGGGTTTGTGCTGTCGCTCGGCCTATTGGTGGACGATTCCATTGTGGTGACCGAGAATATTGCACGTCGCATTCGAGAGGGCGAAGACCGGGTCGCCGCCGCGATTAATGGCACGGGTCAAATAGCGGTTGCCGTTTTGGGCTGTACCGCAACTCTCATGCTGGCATTCCTGCCGCTTCTGTTCCTGCCCGAAGGTTCAGGCCAATTCATTAAGTCACTGCCTGTCACCGTTCTCTTGACGATTGCCGCATCCCTCTTTGTGTCCCTGACGGTCATTCCATTTCTGGCCAGTCGCATGCTTAACAAGCACGAGGACCCTGAAGGCAATCCGCTACTTCAACGGATCAATACAGGCATCCATGAATTCTATACACCTATTCTGCACCAAGCTTTGGCAAAGCCATGGGCGGCACTTGGTATTATCTTCGCCATTTGCTTCACCTTTGTGCCCATCATTGGTGTGATCGGGCAAAGTTTGTTCCCGCCCGCTGGTATTCCTCAATTCTTGGTGCGCGTTGAAACACCCGAGGGCACGTCGCTGGCAACCACCCAAAAGGCGATGAATTTTGCGGAAGCCCGCCTTCAAGCCCGCAAGAAGTCAG
>CALRLV020000220.1:0-5140 GCA_943368895.1 Ferrovibrio terrae | reverse complement strand
CAAGACTATATCACAGGCCGATTTGGTTAAGTCGTCCGCGCCTCTTGGGTCTTGAAAGCACAATGAAATGACAGAACATACCGTCCGCGCCTTTACCGAAGAACTCGAAGCCCTTGGTGCCGACCTTACCCGTATGGGAGGCTATTCGGAGCAGGCTTTGAGCGACGCGGTTACCGCGATTGCCCGCCGCGACGCAGGTCTTGCCCGCACCGTGATTGATGGCGACAAGAAAATCGACGAGCTCCAACGCGAGATTGAGCGAAAGATCATGCGCCTTCTGGCTCTGCGTCAGCCGCTGGGTCGAGATTTACGCCAGACTGTGGCTGCGTTGAAGCTTGCTGGTGACCTAGAACGCATTGGCGACTTGGCGAAAAATATCGCCAAGCGCGCGCTGACCATTCAGGAGTTTGACCCTATTGCGCTGACCCGCAGCGTTGAGCGCATGGGCAAAATCGCAGTCACCCAACTCAAGCAAATCCTTGATACTTTTGCCTCACATGAAGTGGCGGGTGCCGTTTCTGTCTGGATGCAGGATGAAGAGCTGGATGAGCATTATAACTCTCTGTTCCGTGAACTCCTGACCTATATGATGGAAGACCCCCGCATGATTGGTCCGGGCGCGCATTTGCTGTTTGTCGCCAAGAATATTGAGCGGATCGGTGATCACTGCACCAATATGGCCGAAGTTATTTATTTCCTTGAAACCGGTGAAGACATTGGCACCGACCGCCCGAAAGCTGTCGACCCTGTCATGCCTCCCCTCCCACCGTCACCCAATCAGGAGCCATTGTCATGACCCCTTACGTGCTTGTTGTCGAAGACGAAGACGCCCTCGCAACGTTATTGCGCTATAATCTGGAAAAGGATGGCTATCATGTCGGGGTTGCCGTCGATGGCGAAGAAGCCTTGATGATGGCGTCTGAGCGTTTGCCAGACTTGGTCATTCTCGATTGGATGTTGCCAAAGGTACCCGGCATTGAAGTGTGTCGCAGGCTGCGGGCCAAGCCAGATGCCCGCAATATCCCCATTATCATGTTGACGGCGCGCGGCGAAGAATCCGACCGAATCCGCGGGCTTGATACGGGTGCCGACGACTATGTCACCAAGCCATTTTCGACGACGGAGCTTTTGGCCCGTGTGCGCGCCGTGCTGCGTCGCATTCGTCCAGGTCTAGCCGATGACCGACTGGTGTTTGGCGATATTGTAGTCGACCGTGTATCCTACCGGGTGAAGCGCGGTGAGCGGGATGTCCATTTGGGCCCGACAGAGTTCCGGTTGCTGGATTACTTTATGCAACATCCAGGTCGCGTCTTCTCGCGTG
Source organism: Ferrovibrio terrae (assembly GCA_943368895.1). Lineage (GTDB taxonomy): Bacteria > Pseudomonadota > Alphaproteobacteria > Caulobacterales > Aquidulcibacteraceae > Aquidulcibacter. Next base: position 3,819 of record CALRLV020000220.1, on the reverse strand, counting down.
AGCAGTTGCTGGACGCGGTTTGGGGCTCTGACGTCTATGTCGAAGCCCGGACCGTTGACGTCCATGTCGGTCGGTTGCGCAAAGCCTTGAATGAAGGCGACGAGGTTGATCCGATCCGTACGGTGCGTTCTGCAGGCTATGCGCTGGATAAAGCGAACTAAACGGGCGACTGCTCAGGCTTGCCCGGAAACCAGTCGGGATGGGCCAGTTCAAAGCGCTCAAACAAGAAGCCCGGTGCAACAACACAGCTGACCAAGGTCCAAGCCCCAAGGCTTTCCGCTGCTTGCCAAGCCCCCGCAGGCACGATCGCCTGTGGTCTTTGTCCGGCGCGCAGGTCAGGCCCTAAGCGGTGGGCATAGGCCTTTTGACCATCTTCGCTAATGCTCAGCGCCAATGGCCCGCCCGCATGCCAAAACCAATGTTCACCTGCATCCACGCGGTGCCAAGCGGAGACTTCCCCAGCTTGTAAGAGGAAATAAATGCTCGTGGAGAAACCACGATCCGCCGGCCCATCGGGATCGCGAAACGTCTCAACATAATGACCGCCCTCAGGGTGGGGCTTCATCTGCAACATGGCAATGATTTCAGAGGCAGATAAATCGCCAGCAAGCGCCCGTTGCATCAAAACGTATCCTTCATCTGCCGCACCCGGGCAAATGCTTCATAGGGTGTCGCATTGGCAGCGATACCAATTGCGGCGCGAACGCTGGGTAGATCTGCTCGCACAAATGGATTGGTTGCCCGCTCTAGCCCAATGCTCGTCGGCACAGTTGGCACATTATCCGCGCGCAATCGGGTGATCTCTTGGATGCGGCTCATCAATGCTGCATTATCGGTCTCAATCGTCGCACAAAAGCGCGCATTGGCGGCGGTATATTCATGGGCGCAATAGATGGTGGTTACATCTGGTAGAGCCATCAAGCGCGATAGACTATTCCAAGCCTGCTCCGCTGTGCCCTCAAACAAGCGCCCACAGCCTAAAGCAAACAAAGCATCGCCAACAAAGGCCACTTGGTCGTCGGTAAAATAAAAGGCGATATGGCCAAGCGTATGGCCGCCGACATCGATGACTTCTGCTTGGCTCTCACCCAAAGTGACCGTTTCACCGGGCCTTACAACTCGGGCAAGCGGGCTGATGCGTGTGTGGACTTCCTCTGGCCCCAAAGAGATGGTGCCCAAAGCCTTTTCAATCGCCTGATTGCCGCCGGCATGGTCAGGGTGCCAATGCGTGTTCCAGATTTCATCAATGTGCCAGCCAAGCTTCTGGGCCTCTGCCAGAATGGCGGTGGCGTCGGGTGTGTCGATAGAGGCAACTTTGCCAGTGGCCGAATCGCGGACAAGAAAGGCATAATTGTCCGACAGACAAGGAAACATATGAATGATAAGCATGTCTGTCCTTTAAGAGAGAAACTTGGTTTATCCTAGCCCTTATGCGTGTTGATGTCCTTGCCTTGCAAAGTTTTTATGCGAGCCCCTTGGGGCAGACGGCGCAAGCTATGGCTGGCCGCCGGATGATAGATGCGTGGGGCGACTGCAAAGGCCTCGATGTTTTAGGCTTTGGCTACGCAACGCCTTTTCTGACGCCCTGGCTGCCAAGTGCGCGGCGCGTGACGGCTCTGATGCCGGCGACACAAGGCGTAGAGCGTTGGCCCTCCTGTGGGCCGAACCTTGCCTGTATTGGCGATGAAGACCGCATGCCTTTCACCGAAGCGATTTTTGATCGCATCCTTTGTGTACATGCGCTGGAGGAGGCCGAAAATCCGCGCTTGTTGTTACGCGAACTCTGGCGTCTGCTCGCCCCGGAGGGGCGCTTAATGATTGCTGTAGCCAATCGCGGTGGCATTTGGGCGCGGGCAGAATCGACCCCCTTTGGCCAAGGCCGACCTTATAGCCGCAGTCAACTTGCAGGTCTTTTAAGCGATTCCATGTTTCAGCCCGTGGCATGGTCGCGCGCCCTTTATGGTCCACCTTTGTCCTGGAAAATGGCAACCGGTGGCGCGGCTGAGACGTGGGAAGGTATTGGCGAGCGGGCTTGGCCAGCACTTGGCGGCGTCATTTTGGTTGAGGCGGTTAAGCGCCTGTATGCCGACAGTCTACCCGGTCAGGGGCGGCGAGTCTTATTGGCTCAGCCCGCGGCCGCACGTTTTTGAGGCAATCGTCCTGAAAGTCGCTTAAAAATTGAGCGATTAGCCGCCACCCTGCGGTCAGGCATTGAAAGCGGGTCACAAGTGCTGCTGATTGTCTAATCTAGCACGTGATGGAATAATCAGGGTCTGGTTCCTGAGAACGAACCCGATGCGAAGTGAGGGGAACAGAATGAAGCTTGTCACCGCCATTATCAAACCAAGCCGTCTCGATGCCGTGCTCGATGCGGCTACAGAAGCGGGCATTTCGGGGCTGACAGTTACCGAAGTCCGCGGTTATGGTCGTCAAAAGGGCAAGACCGAAGTTTATCGCGGCGCCGAATATGAAGTGAAGCTCTTGCCGAAGGTCAAGATTGAAGCCGTGGTCACCGATGACATGGTCGAAAAGGTTGTCGAGGCGCTGGCCGGTGCAGCCAACACTGGCAAGATTGGCGATGGCAAAATCTTCGTTGTTGACGTCGAGATGGCCCTGCGCATCCGCACAGGGGAAAAAGACGCCGCGGCAATCGCAGGCTAAATCCCACGATCAAGTTCAACCAAAAGGGCGGCCAATTAGTGCTGCCCTTTTTTTGTGTGGCTTAGAACTGCGTGCGGTCCGCCCAGTTCTGACGCACGAGCCGCTCACGCGGGGCCTCGCCATGAACGCTGTTGAGCACACTCGGACGGGCATACCAAGAAAACAGGATCATGCTGCCGACGAAGGGCACGCAGTTTAAAAGAATCCAGAGACCCGATTTGCCGATATCATGCAGGCGACGGACGCTGGCGGAGAAAATCGGTAAGGCATGTAAGGCACCGAAAGTCATCGTCATGGTGCCAATTTTGATCTCTGGCGTGCCATCCGTAAGTGCCGAAAGCACGACCGCGCTATCGACAGAAATTGCCAAACAACTCAGCGCCATGACCATCAGGATGAAATACCAATAAGATCGTCGGTCAGTTCGCCCCGTGATGTCGAACATATGGGTCAGGGCATGAAGGTAATTTGTCACCATTTCGTGAGAATAGGCCGGCGGACTTAGCAAACCTTTGGATCGGTCCACACAATTTTACGGGAGTTGGGGCTAAAGCAGGTCGCGCCCTTTTGGGAATCATGGCCTAGTTTTGATCTTATGGTTGTTTCCTAGTCTTTGAGGCCTGATAAATTGCGATGAATGCGCTTGCGCAAACCCATCTTTCCCACAATTGGCTGCGGGCTTGGTTCGCTATACTCACGCTAATCTTGGCAGGCATTGCCATCTATCTTCAGCTTGGGCTGTCGAACTATTTTTTGTCGCGTTATGCGCTTCTAGAGCGCCAAGCCACTGCGCCAATTGTTGTTTTGTCAGAGAGGCAAGGTATTGAACAATATGAAAAAATACCTGAAGCCGCGATCGCGCAGGTCGGTCGAAGTGCCTTTGTAGGCGACTTTGAGGTTATCGGACAGAAACACGCTTATCTGGGTAGAGGGCCCGGCGGTGAAGGCCTGAGGGTTAATGTCATAGACCCAATCTCACCGGCACTGTCTGCACCGCAAATCATGTCTGTGGAAGCTAAGCGACTGCTCCAACTACCAAATTCGGTCCTACTAACGGATGAGGACGCGCGTGCGACTGGGCTTGGCTTGGGCGACGAGGTTGAGCGCGAGGGGGTTCGGTTTCGTGTTGTCGGGCTCATGGATGGTAATTTGGGGCCA